>JAYTNW010000239.1:0-6272 GCA_043748115.1 Bacteroidota bacterium
GCAACAACTTGGCTTAGCAGTGCTGCTGTGGGAGGCCCTTATAACCCTTCTGCCACCACCCCTAATTCCACAGATGAAACGGTAACCATATTAGCAGGGCATACGGTAAGAATTAATGCTGTTGTTTCTATTGATGAAACAACGGTTGATTTTGGTGGTACTCTTATTACAAATTTAACAACTTCGGGTGTTTTAAATTTTGCCAATGGTGCAGGTACAGATTTAATTATTAATGGAACTTTTATTGATAGCTTAGGAACATCTCCAAGTATTACCTTTTCAGCCGGGGCGGGATGGTCGCTTGCTTCAGGAGCGAGTCTAATAAAATATACGGCTTCCTCCTCCAACACCTGGCAAAATAATTATCAGGGAGGCATAAATTCTATGCCAATTACAGCAAACTGGATATTAAGAAAAGTAGGTGCTTCCAATCCAGCAATTTCAACCACGGCAGGCGCGGTAAACGCTATTTACCCCAACTTGATCATTGAAAATAATACAGCTGGGATATATACAGCTTCAGGTACATCTAATTCATTTACAACCACAGCAGGAGGATATCCTATAGTTAAAGGTAATTTTGACATTGGAGGTACTGGTTCAAGCACGGTTGATTTCAGCAATATTTGTAACGGTACCCTTAAAGGTTTAGAGGTTCAGGGTAGCATGATTGTTAGAACAGGGAATGCATACCGAAATAACGGAACAAGCACAGAAATTCAAACCAGTTTAACGGTAGATGGTACATTTACCTACAGTTCAACCAACAGGCTTGATTTTACAGGCACCACCCCAGGAACGATAAACGGTTCAGGGACTTTAAAGATCTATTCCATGTCTATCAACAAAACCGTTGATATTCTATTAAACCGCAATGTACTTGTTGATGTTTTATTGACTTTAACAAACGGTCGCATAATTACTTCCTTGTCTTACCCCATTGTAATCAATATTGGGGCAACGGTAAGTTCTGTTTCAAACAACAACAGTTTTGTACATGGCCCTTGCCGCAAACTTGGTAATGAAGGTTTCGTATTTCCAATAGGAAAGGGAACTGATGTGCAACCGGCCGGCATTTTAGCTGCACCTACTTTACCAACAGCACAAAGCTTTTGGACAGATAATTTTAACAATGGATGTAGTTCCAATTGCAGTGCTAATGGCTACACCTCAGCCAACGGCACATGGACCACGGCAAGTTCGGGCACAAACGGTAACCGACCTAATGAATTTTTTGTTAGCTGCGCAGAAAACGGAAATGCAGTTGGAGCATGTGGAACAGGTTGCGGTGCAAACGCTACATTGCATATCGGTGCTTCCTCATGTGGAACCTGCACATTTTGCCCATCCGGAGATTGTGGAGCAAGTTATGATTCACTTACATCGGGCGGGTTTAATCCTACAACCAATACACGAGTTTTTTCACCACCTATAAACACCATTGGAAGATCAAACATTACCGTTAGTTTTAAATACCTTGAAGGAGGAAATAACGGTACAGAGAATGGATACTTTGAGTACTCTTTAGACAATGGAGCCAATTGGACTTCTTTTAACACGAGTGGCACCTCTTCAACCGGTTGTTACCCTAAAGGGAAATGGACAGCCTTTTCCACCATTCTCCCGGCAAGCTGTAACAATTTAACCAACCTTCGCATTGGTTTTAGATGGACAAATGATAATACTTCGAGTACCGGCAATCCGTTCTCATTTGCAGTTGATGATATTGACCTCACTGCTACTTCGCTTGACACTTACACTGCCGAATACTTTTACAGCAACCCAACAGTAGTTTACAATGCCGTTTATAATTCACCTATTGTGCACGTAAGCCGCATGGAATACTGGAAAATAACTCGTGAAGCGGGCACCACCAAAAGAAAGGTTACCCTTTACTGGGATGGTAATAGCGGAGGCGTAACAAGCTTACCGGATCTGCGGGTTGCCAACTTCAATAGCACCTCCTGGGATAGCAAAGGAAACACGGGCACAACCGGTACAACAGCAGCCGGAACAATAACATCTGATTCGGTTACCGGATATTGGAATGCCTTTACCCTATCTAGCACTATACCGTACCCCGGAAACCCGCTTCCCGTTGAATTGTTAACCTTTACAGGAGAAAAAAAGAATAAAAATATTCTCTTAAAGTGGGCAACTTCTTCTGAAAAAAACAACGACTATTTTACGCTTAGAAAATCATCTGATAATTTCAGTTTTGCTGAATTAGCTACCATAGATGGCTCGGGAACCACCAATGTTGTAAAAAACTATTCTTTTGTTGACACACGTCCTTTTAATGGAATAAACTATTATAACCTATTACAAACGGATTTTGACGGCACCACCACCAATCAAGGAACTGTTGCTGTAAGATTTGATATTGCAAAAAACGATGTTGTTGTTGTTCCTGATGTAACCCATCAACAGATAAGTCTGCTTTTTTCGGAAGCCACACAGGATAATTATAAAGTAGAGCTAATAGACGTTGCCGGAAAAATCATTTTTGAAAAGGCGATGGATGGTGGACAAAGCCGCTATTCAATTCCGGCCAACCACCTTTCAACGGGCATTTACTTTGTTAGAGTACACTCTGCTGGTGATGTTATGTATAAAAGGTTTTTTTATTAACCGATTATAATCAACTCGTGACTGCGCGAGAAATCACGATCTTTTGCACCTCTGATGTACCTTCATAGATCTGGGTAATTTTAGCATCACGCATAAGCCGCTCCACATGAAACTCTTTTACATAGCCATAGCCACCATGTATTTGCACTGCTTCAATGGTGGTATCCATTGCAACTTTTGAGGAAAACAACTTAGCCATAGAACCTGCGAGGTCATAATTTAAATGTTGATCTTTCAACCATGCCGCTTTTAAACAAAGAAGTCGTGCTGCTTCAATTTCAGTGGCCATATCAGCCAACTTAAATTGTATAGCTTGGTGATGCATAATTTCTTTTCCAAAGGCTTTTCGCTCTTTAGAATATTTTACAGCTAACTCATATGCTCCAGAAGCAATACCAAGCGCCTGAGACGCAATTCCTATTCGACCACCTGACAATGTTTTCATAGCAAACTTGAACCCAAATCCATCTTCACCGATGCGATTTTCTTTAGGCACTTTTACATCAGTAAACATAAGAGAGTGCGTATCACTGCCTCTAATGCCTAATTTATTTTCCTTCAATCCAACTGTAAATCCAGGTGCACCTTTTTCCACTATCAAACAGTTAATTCCCTTATGCCCCTTAGCCACGTCAGTTTGCGCCATAACCAAATACACCGATGCTGAATTACCATTGGTGATCCAGTTTTTGGTTCCGTTAAGCAAGTAGTGATCTCCTTTGTCAATTGCAGTGGTGCGTTGCGAAGTGGCATCACTTCCGGCCTCTGGCTCACTGAGGCAAAAAGCGCCAATAATTTCTCCTTTGGCCAACGGCACCAAATATTTTTGCTTTTGCTCTTCTGTTCCAAAGGTTTCAAGTCCCCAACATACCAATGAATTATTTACACTCATTACAACTGAAACTGACGCATCAATTTTAGATATTTCTTCCATAGCCAACACGTAGCTTATGGTATCCAGCCCTGCCCCTCCGTATTTAGGGTCAATCATCATCCCTAAAAAACCCAGTTCGCCTAATTTCTTAATCTGTTCAGCGGGGAACTTCTGATGCTCATCACGCTCAATAACGCCTGGTAACAATTCATTTTGTGCAAAATCCCGAGCAGCCTTTTGTATCATCAGGTGCTCTTCACTTAGTTGAAATAACATAATAGAAATTTTATAGCGCGAAAATAGTGTTTAGCTGTTAATATAGCCAATAGTTTGGTATGCATTTAATATATACGGACATTTCAGCACAATTTTCTATTAATTTATTACCCAAAGATTTTGTTTTTACGCCTACTATTATATCTTTGAAAAAGACTAAATTCCAAACTCATGAGAAAAAATGCCTTACTGTGCGTTGTTGTTTTTTTATGTTCCCTACTGTCACAAGCACAAAACACCCTTGGGTTAAATTTTGATGGTGTAGATGATCTGACCATTATTCCACAAAGCAATGTTTACAACAGAGGTGTTTCCTCTTGGCGAATAGAGGCCTGGATAAAGGTTGACCCCATACAAGCTTTTGCAGAGCCCACAGTTTTTAGCAACCGTGAAGCTGTAAACGGAAACACCGGAATACAGATATTTTTATCCGGAGGTAAGGTAACGGCACGTATTGCCGGGTTAACAACCAGCTCAGCCGGAGCAGACCTCAGAGATGGACTCTGTCATCATATAGCAATTGGCAGAAGCTCTGGTGGAACGGTGAGTTTGTATATTGATGGTGTTTTTGTAAACAACCTTGGCAGTTATCCTAACAACGTTAACACATCTCATCCTATTTGGATTGGAAATGATGAGCCAAATACAACAACATCTCCTTTTAAGGGGCTAATACATGAGATGCGATTTTGGACAAGTGGAGTAAGTAATCAAATTGCAGCCAACAAAAATATTTACCTGGCGGGAAATGAAAATTCATTAATTGGATATTGGAGAATGAACGATGGCAGTGGTCAAATCATAAACGACCTATCACCAACAAACAATGACGGAACCTTAGGCTCGTCATCCGTTATTGACGCTTCCGATCCTGTTTATGCACCGGGATGTATGTGTAGCAACACAGCCACCATTACCTCCAGTGGTGGTAACGTTATTTGTAGTGCTGCTGGAATTACCCTCAGTGCAAACACTGGAGCCGGACTTTTTTATCAATGGAAACGAGGTGGCGTTGGAATAACTGGAGCAACAAGTTCTACCCACACTACCACCATTGCCGGAGTTTACACTTGTATGATTTATTCTACCTCCTGTGGCAATACTTCCAACATTATTACCTTAACAAGCTCTGCACCCACGGTAAATATTTTCTATAATGGCAGCTCTTACATTTGCAATGGGTCGAGCGCAGGATTTACTTGCCTCTATAACAGTGCAGGCACCAACCCAAGTTTTCAATGGCAGTTGAATGGGGTTGATATTGCTGGTGCAACAGATAGTGTTTTAAATACCACGCAGGCCGGAACCTACAACCTTATAGTCACCAATAACCAAAACGGTTGCAGTGGCAATGCAGCATCCCTACTTCCAATTACGGTTTTTACAGGACCCCCAAATGTTACGGCTCAGGGTACTATTACCAGTAGCGATTGTAGTGGTAAAAATTTGGAAATTGTTGGAGGATCAGTGTTGGGATATTCTTACCAGTGGAGAAAAAACAGTATAAATATTAGTGGGGCAACAAACTCCACTTATTTTGCAATTACAAGTGGCATTTTCTCTTGCAATGTGACCAATGCCTGTGGCAGTACCATCACTAATAATGTAAGTGTGGTAAATACAGCAATTGGAACAGGATATATAGACACCATCTCCGGCAACACTTCGTTCTGCTCCGGTTCTGTTACCCTTTCGGCACCTTATTTCAATGGGGCAATCTACCAATGGTATAACAACAATAATCTGATAGAAAATTCGAGTAGCAGTATTTACTTCGCTACCGGATCAGGAAACTATTCTTGCCGAATTACCACGCTGTTATGTGGCTCTAATTTTACACTAAATTCAATTAACGTTGAAGCAGGCGCATCCATCGTTGCCGGAGGATCTACCACTTTTTGTTCGGGAGAAAGTGTAAACTTTTATGCATTTGGTGGCTCCACTGCACAAACGTTTCAATGGCAGTTAAATGGTTCAGATATCACCGGTGAAACATCTTCATTTTATACAGCAACAACATCAGGAAGCTATGGTTGTGTGATCAATAGCACCCAGTGTGGTACTACAACCAGTAATTCCATTAGTGTTATTTCGGGAAGCCCTCCTCCATTAACTTTACTCATGCCAGGAGGCAACTTCGGCACTCCTGTGGATGTGTGCAACATCTATCCATCAATGTTTTGTCAACCAGAAAATGCTGGCTATTATGTTTTATATGATTATTCTAATCCCGGATTTGGATTGCTCGGCAGCAATGACGGTGTTTTTGTAAATCCCGGTACCGGATATTATTACGTTGATTTGACAACCTCTTGCGGCACAATAACATCAAATGTAATCAGCATTAGAGATATCAACTCGCATCATGCTGTATTCTCAGACGGTGTTACAACATATTGCAGCAGTGAAACTCCACCCAATTTATATGTTTCTTATGTTAGTCCATGGGGATCATGGCCTCCTCAATTTCCTTATTCTTCACCGCCATGGG
>JAYTNW010000240.1:0-3781 GCA_043748115.1 Bacteroidota bacterium
CGGCTATTGGTGGCATGTTGATGCCTGCCCTAATTTTTGCAGCAATTAACATCAATGACACCCATTTATTACAAGGATGGGCTATTCCTACAGCTACTGACATTGCCTTTTCACTGGGTGTTTTATCCATGTTGGGAACGAGAGTGCCGTTTGCTTTAAAAGTGTTTCTCACGGCCCTTGCAATAATTGACGATTTGGGAGCCATTATTATTATTGCGCTCTTTTATACTGAAGGAAACAATTTTCATCCGCTTTTTTTAGCAGGCGGTTTAGCCCTTACTGGATTTTTATTTGTGATGTCGAAAAATAAACTTTACAATGAATATGTTTGGCTGGCGGCAGGATTAGTGATATGGTACTGTATTTTAGAATCAGGAATTCACGCCACAATAGCCGGTGTATTAATTGCGCTTACGATACCATTGAATAAAATAAAATTATTAGAACATCAGCTACATGAACCTGTTAACTATTTTATTTTACCACTATTTGCTTTGGCCAACACAGCCTTTCAAATTTCAGCAGGAAACATTCATGGCATGTTTGATACACTTGGCATCGGCATCATAACCGGACTGCTCATAGGCAAACCGTTGGGGATTACATTAGCATCGTTTGTGGCCTATAAAAACAACTGGTGCAGCTTACCTGAAAAAATTAATTTTAAACTGATATTGGGCGCTGGTCTTACTGCCGGTATAGGCTTTACCATGTCCATTTTCATAGCCAATCTCTCTTTCGCTGAAGGTATGACCCTGGAAACTTCCAAAATGTCCATTATAGTAGGATCTCTTTTATCAGGCATTGGTGGCTTGATTTATCTAAACCGTCAATTAAAGAAAAAACAAGGTGCGGCATCAAGATAAGCAGAGCTCCTATGTTGGCATTAACGAAGTATTCACTTATTATTCCAGGACAACTTGTTGATAATAGCCAGTGTTTTCTGTGGTGAATTTAAAAAAGTAAACACCTTTTGCCACCGAGGACAGATCCAACTTTCTGCTTTCTTCTCCAGCAGAAACCACACCGTTAGTGTTCATGATCAATTTACCCGTTACATCTAAAATTTGGATTTGATAACTTACTCCTTCCTTCATTCCGGAAAGGTCAACAGAAATGTAAAAGTGTGATGGATTAGGAAAAAACCTTAGCCCCTGATCATCATCCTGAAGTGGTTCTCTCCACTTTCTTGCTTCTATATGAACGTTATTGCCACTCATCAAGGTATAAGCCTTCACAAGTTTAGAGCGAGGGGAGCTTTGATCACAACCGCTCAATGCAATTACACGAATAAAACCTCCATTGTAAAGACCTGAAAAATCAACTGTTATGGAAGGTGTGTGCATTCCTGTAACAATTGATGCACCAGTGGGAACTGTCCATTGATAGTCTGTGGCACCGGGTACAGCAGGAACAGCATAAGCCACCCCGGACGACCCCGGCATTACTGCGGTAATCCCTTGTATAGCTTGTGGTGTTGCTGGAGCGGAACTAACGGCTATACAACTAACTTGGTTGTTTCTTAAACATGCTGGGTGATTGGCAACACATATATTTCCTGAGGTAAAAGTAGAGGGAAAAACCACCTGTACACCTGTTAATGACAAAGTATTTATTGGGCTCGGCTGCCCATTAATTAATGATCCTGAAGGAGCAGACCAAGAATAGGAGGCCAGTGCATTTAAACCATAGGTGGTATAAGCAACTGTATCCAGCGGACATGCTAACGCACTGCCATAAGGGATCACGGTATAATTTTTTACGCGAGACAAAGTTTTCGTTTGCACAGGGCCGACACCACAAACATTAACCGCACTAACATCAATGGAGTACGATGAATACACTGCCGATAAATTAAAATAAACAGAAGTATCGTTAACAGAACCAGAAAAAACAACACCTGCTGAACCGGAAGTCTGGCTCCACTGATAACTATCGGCATCAGGCTGTTGAGAGATAAATAACATTTCGCCTGTAGAAGGCGGACAAACCAAAGTGGCTCCTGAAACTGCCGATGGAGTAGCTGGGACTGATGGCACTACTTCTACCTGTATTGTAGAAGTCACGTTACAAGCGGACTGATCCGTGTAAGAGTAGGTAATTGTATGCAAACCGCCTCCTGCCACTGCAGGATCAAAAATGGAATCGTTAACACCTGTACCAGAATAAACTCCGCCAGCGGGCAAGCCTTGCAAAACCACCGGTGAAGCCGTTAAACACATTTTAGACAATGGGATTAACGAAGTAACCACATCACACTTTTTCAAAATGCTGAATTCATCCAACACATGAGGATTTGCGACATCGCTATCAATAAATTTTAAGGTCAGCGTATCCTCATTAACCTCTAAAAAAAGTGAACCAAGATTAAAATTATCCACAGCACGCATGGCAATGTGAGGCCAGTCAGGACGCACGGCTTCCACCACGCCAGAACAACCTGCTTGTATATAAATCGTCCCTTTGTAACCGGTATTTGAACGTTTAAGAAAAGGCAGTGGCAACAATCCGTATGAAGCATCAACGATCATGGTGCTATCAAAAGATGAGCTTAACCCATAGTGACCCTCCATAAAGTAGGATCGCTCATAAACATGTCCGTGACCGCTTACAACAAGATCGGTTTTATACTGTTCCAATACCGGAATAATATTTTGACGTATCGCAATAAGATCTGTTTCAGAATCTGAGTCATGTCCGCCTTTTGTGTAAGGCGGATTGTGAAAGAAGACCACTTTCCATTTCTGTTGTGTAGCCGCAAGATCAGCATTGAGCCAATTGATCATCGGACTTCCGGGAAGCAATAAAAATGGAGTGTTGGTTTCAAGACAAACAAAGTGGATTTTCCCGTAATCGAAGGAATAATAGGCTTCAGTACCCGAAGCAACACCGCCACACTCGCCATTTTTTGGCAGCGAAAAAATATCATAATAAGGGCCTGACTGCTGAATAGCATCTGACGAATAATTCTCATGATTTCCTGCCGTTGAAAACACCGGAAGGTTTTTTAAAATATCCTCGTAGTGATTTTGGAAAAATGCATCCTGGTATTCCTGATCAGTACCTGAATTGTAAGCATTATCTCCTAACATGAGTAAAAAATCGAGCGGGAGATTTCCATTGTAATTTAGAAAAGCATCTCTGACGTTATTCTGGCCCATGGTATTCACTCCTGTATCTGCAAGTATCCATAGCCTTGTATGTTTACCATTGCCTGCAACTGGTGGTGTGGTAAAATAATTGGATGCCCCGGTCTGTAAAACATTAGTCCCATCACCAATGCTATAGAAATAGGTGGTTAATGCATTTAAGCCCGTTAATCTAATTTCGTGGTCGGTTAGAAAAACCGTATCAGAGATACACGTAGTTAAATCGCTGGTATCTGAGCCAAAACAAACTTGTGAAGGGCATGGAATATCTGTTCTCCAACGTATGGTAATTTCCGAAGATGAAGGCATTAGCAAATAAGGTTGCCTGAGAAGAAAAGGAACTGCAACGTAATAGGCCAGTACTTCCATATCAAAACTAATGTCAGAACTAGATGCGCTTTCCTGGTGAATTTCAACCGCTATCGTGTTGTTTCCTTCCACAAACAAAGAGGCAGAAATATTCACCGTTTGAGGCAGGTTGCCATCATCTAAAACAGAAATAAGCGCCAAGGTGTTTTCTGTGATTGTGCCTGATGGCATGTTATTTCTATAAACTTCCACACCATTCACATAAACAACAGCACCGTCATCTCGTTTTACATTTAACTGGATAGAGGTGTATGATGACACAT
>JAYTNW010000241.1:0-4805 GCA_043748115.1 Bacteroidota bacterium
CGAAAAATTTGTTGAAAGTAAACACGGTCGTGTAAGTTTAGGTAGCACTTATCCCGTAGTGCAGGCTATTTATACCAGAGGATTAAAAGGGGTTCTCGAAAGTGATTTTGATTACCAGAAGTACACCGTTAAAGTGGACGACTATCTTTATTTTGCACCCTTCGGGTATCTTTATTATGTTTTGGAAGGTGGGCAGGTGTTTGGCAAACTGCCTTACCCGTTACTCGAAGTACATCGCGGAAATGAGTCTTACTTTTATGATTATCTTTCTTTTAACCTGATGAACTATTATGAGTTTGTGAGCGACCGTTATTTTGCCGTGTATGGTACACATCACTTCGAAGGTTTTTTCTTAGATAAAATTCCGTTAATGAAAAAACTGAAATGGCGTGAGCTCGTATCCTTCAGAGCCGTTTATGGTGGTATTTCTCAAAAAAATCTGGATCTGTTGGTCAATCCCACTTTTAGCGCACTCTCTAAAAAGCCCTATATGGAAGCTGGATTTGGGGTGGAAAATATTTTTAAAATTATTCGTGTTGACTTTGTCTATCGCCTCAGCTACCTTCAAAATCCCGACATCTCAAAATTTGGCATCAGAGCAAGCCTTCAACTTACATTTTAAGGTTTAAGTATCTGGCTTACTCACCGCAATTTTTTTATTCAATATGCTTGTTACCTCATTACTACCATAGTAATATTTGAGTAACTTTTCGTTATCAGTACCCATTCGTATATTCGTACCCTATTCGTTATTCGTATCATGCTTTTACGCTCAGAAAATTTAGTTAAAACCTATAAAAAACGCACAGTAGTCGATCATGTCTCTATTCAGGTAGGACAGGGGGAAATTGTGGGGCTGCTAGGGCCTAACGGAGCTGGTAAAACGACAACATTTTATATGACTGTTGGCTTGGTTCGTCCCAATGAAGGAAACATTTATCTGGATGATCTTGATATTACCAACCTCCCCATGTATAAAAGAGCCCAGGCGGGAATTGGCTATCTGGCGCAAGAAGCCTCGGTGTTCCGCAAACTATCTGTGGAAGACAACCTTCGGGCCGTTTTGGAAATGACAAAACTTTCGCAGCACGATCAAGATAAAAAAGTGGAAGAACTGCTGGACGAATTTGGGTTGCATAAGGTGCGAAAAAGTAAGGGAGAAGTGCTATCAGGTGGTGAGCGAAGACGAACTGAAATTGCAAGAGCACTGGCAGTTGATCCTAAATTTATTTTGCTTGATGAGCCGTTTGCAGGAGTAGATCCTATTGCCGTTGAAGATATTCAGGCTATTGTGGCCAAGCTCAAACAAAAAAATATCGGCATACTTATTACCGACCACAATGTGCATGAAACCCTAACCATTACCGACCGGGCCTACCTCCTTTACGAAGGTAAAATACTAAAAGCCGGCACTGCAGAAGAGCTTGCCAACGATGAGCAAGTAAGACGCGTGTACCTCGGGCAAAATTTTGAGTTGCGAAGCCCGGGTCATTAATGCCTTAAGCTTCTTTTATCTCAAACTCATAAAATTCCATGATTGGGTTTGCCAATAATTTTTTACAGGCTTCGTCCACTTTTTGTTGAGCTTCCTCTTTTCCGGCTGCATCAATTTCCAAGGTTATATGTTTGCCAATACGCACATTTTCAATTTGTGGCAGTTCAAGTTTTTTCATGCTTGCAGTAACGGTTTTTCCTTGTGGATCAAGCAATGCTTTTAATGGCATCACTTTAATGTCGGCTGTATATTTCATTGTTGAGTATAACGTAGTTTTATGAATTTACGAATAGATATTCGCAGCAATAGTTGCCTGCAAATTTACAAATAGGATGAATTGGTGCAACACGCCACAACATAAACTAACATCATTATTGGGAACACATCAAGCGCGCATCAATTTATTTTTTACCAATGACATAAGTAGGTATAAGAGTACAATCACAGGAAATGCAGCTATTTTAAGCCACAATAAAAGGACAATGGCCATTAAAAGAAGAACAAATTGAAATTGATTGTTCTTCCAGGAAAGATTTTTGAATTTTAAGGCGAACAAAGGTAGTTCTGCCATTAATAAATAGCTCATCACCCCGCAAAAAGTGATGAACACAGAGGGGTTATTGAAGATGTGGTACGTGGCATTTTCAATGAGATGGTTTCTTAATTGGGTTTCTTTGGTTAGGTAATTTTGAATAATAAATGGAAATGCGGCAATCATCATGGCATTGGCAGGAGTGGGAAGACCTATAAACGATTCTGTTTGTCGGGTGTCGTTGTTAAACTTTGCCAGCCTTAAAGCTGAAAATATAATCACAATCAAACCTGCATACGGAATAGCATTTTGCCAAAGGGTAAGGTCATCGCTGAAACGGTATCCCGGGTTAACAGTCAGAAAAAGCTGCATCAGCATCATGCCGGGCAACACCCCAAAGGTTACCATATCTGCCAATGAATCGAGGTCTTTTCCAATGGCCGAGTGCGCTTTTAAGGTGCGTGCTGCGAAGCCGTCTAAAAAATCAAACAACATGGCTGCAAAAATAAAATACGATGCACCAGCAATTTTTCCCGAAAAAACCAGCACAATTCCAATGCATCCGCACAAGAGGTTGAGGCAGGTAAGTGTATTGGGAATGTGATTTTTTATAGCCATAGAAACATTTATTGAGAAAACAATGTTAGAAAATATATATCAAACAGGCATATTATTGATCGCCTTTGGTTAAATTTGAGGTTGTATAGAAGTGTTATTTCCCGTTCGCAAATTCTCTGTAAGCACAAAAATAAATTTGCATTTCATGCGTTAACAGGATTTACCAATACTAAATCGTTATGAAAAAAATCACCCTCCTGGTAGGCCTTTTAGCTGTGAGCTTATTTGTAAAGGCTCAAGCTCCTAAATACAGTAATGAGTTTTTAACATTGGGCGTTGGCGCACGGGCCTTAGGTATGGCCGGTGCTCAGGTGTCGCAGGTGGGCGATGTCACGGCCGGCTACTGGAACCCCGCAGGCTTAGTGAACACCAAAGGCGACATACAAGTTGCACTTATGCACTCAGAATATTTTGCCGGCATTGGTAAATATGACTACGGAGCTATTTCCTCCTCTATTGACAGCATGAGGCATTTTGGAGTTTCTATTTTGCGCTTTGGCATTGATGACATTGCAAACACCACTGAACTTATTGATAAAAATGGACAGGTGCTTTATGATAAAGTGACTAGCTTTTCAGCCGCTGATTATGCTTTTCTATTGTCTTATTCAAGCCGAACGCGCATCACAGGATTGTCCTATGGCGCTAATGTGAAAATTATTTACCGTAACGTGGGTGACTTTGCCAAAGCATGGGGCTTCGGGCTCGATGTAGGAGCTCAGTACAATAAAAACAACTGGCGCTTTGGCGCTTTTGCCAAAGACATTACCTCCACTTTCAATGCATGGAGTTACACGCTTAACGATGCCACCAAGGAAACGTTTTTTAAAACCGAAAACGAAATTCCTGAAAACGGGTTAGAGATAACTTTGCCCAGACTTATCTTAGGAACATCGTATCGTTTTAACATTAATAAATTTTCTATCGTTCCGGCACTCGACCTTGAAACAACATTTGATGGGAAAAGAAATACGCTTATAAAATCAAGTTTTGCAAGCATTGATCCGAAAATTGGCGTGGAAGCAGGATATAACAACTTGATTTATTTGCGCGCTGGTATCAACAATATTCAAGACATCACTGAAATAGATAACACCACCAAAAAAACCGTGCAACCAAATCTTGGGGTGGGCATTAAGCTAAAAAATCTTTCCATTGATTATGCACTAACAAATATTGGCAGCAGCGCTAATTTATACTCTAACGTTTTTTCGCTGAGGCTTATCATTAACAAACAGAAAAGATCATGAGGAAACTCTACTTACTTTTATTTTTATTAATTGCTATTAATGCTTTCAGTCAACCAGCATCCAATAACTGGATAAATTTTAATGGCAATCAGCCATATTCTGTGCAGCAATATTTTAAAGTTAAAGTCTGGAAAAACGGCATTTATAAATTAGATTATAATACCCTGCAGGCTGCTGGCTTTCCTGTAACAGCTAACCCTCGGCAGTTTCAGGTTTTTCACAATGGAAGAGAACAGTACATTTTTGTTCAGGGCGAAAATGATAATTCGTTTGACCCAACCGACTACATCGAGTTTTATGGAAAACGCAACGATGGCGAAGTAGATGCACCACTGTATGATGATCCTAACGACCACCTTAATCCCAATTACAGTTTGTTTTGCGATACCTCGGTTTACTTTTTAACAGTAGCATTTTTTCCAGGTACTGCCGTAAAGCGAATGGCAATCGAAACAGACATTAATTTTTCGGCATACACACCCCAAGACTATTTCGTTAAAGCCATCACTCAAAATTACACAGGCTATTATGCTAAAGGTGATCAGGATGGAAATATAGATCCTTCTTTCAAAGGCCCAGAAGGATTTTCTGGTAGCATTATTGATGCCGGTGCACCAAGTTTTACCACCGGTTTTAGCTCGCCCAATGTTTCATCAAACCCCAATGCCCCTTCGCCATCTGCAGCTTTGCGAATGGTAAATGCTAATTATGATAATACCTACCACACCTTTAATGTCGCTCTCAATGGCAGCACCGTTTTTTCTGATAATACAATTTTTGGATATGTAAAGAAGGATTATGCTTTTACCCTTAACGCCTCCTTGCTTTCGGCATCTAATACATTTGCTTATTCAGGGTTTTCTAACGGTAGCGGTACCAATAAAATGACGGTGACCTATTTGGATTTCAA
>JAYTNW010000242.1:0-10233 GCA_043748115.1 Bacteroidota bacterium
ATAAACTCTTCATCAAAAATGTTGTAAATCTAAAGGGTGTTGTGTTGTGTTCATCTTAGTTAAATTTTAAATTGTTAGATAACCCAAATCTAATGCAGTGTGATAGCATTAGCTAAAAAAGTTATGAACCAAACAATCAAAATCAATAAGGTGGGTCAACAAAAAGCCGTTGGTGTTTATTCAGCACTGGAAAGCGAATTGTTTCCAGGCGTTAATTTTGCTTTTGCAATAGCATTGTTCAGTTCAAAGCCAATGAGTAATTGGAGGCAGTTAAAGTTAATGTAAATAAGAATAACAATAAGGGTTCCAATGGAGCCGTAAACTTTATTGAACTGCCCGAAATGCTGAATAAAAAAATTGAAAACAACAGAAGTTAGCGCTATAAGTAGCGTTGCCAGTATGCTTCCCGGTGAAAAAAAACGCCACTTCTTTCGTCCGCCTGACGGGCCAAAATAATACAGCGAAGAAACAGCAGTGAAGCACAAAATGATAAGCACAAAGTATTTTCCCAGCAGCAGTAACGTAACCGAGCTTTGACTGATGTTAATAAGGTGAATGGAGATGAAGTGTAATGCGATTTCTGTACTAAGAATAAGTACGATGGCTATGAATACCAATATGGCTAAAAGCAAAGTAAGGTAAATGGCCACCAAGCGCTGTTTAAAGCCTTTTCTTTTTTCTAAATAATGTAGTGAGCGGTTAAAACTGTTTAGCAGAGAGTTCACACCGTTGGTTGACACAAATAATGCAAACAGAAAACCGAAAGATAAAAGCCCGCTGTTTTGGCGGTTAATAATTTCCTCAATGGTTTCCCTTGCAGCCTCATAAGTATTGTAAGGGGTTAGGTATTGTATAAGTCCCAGCACCTGGGCTTGAAAACCTTCAATGGGAACATAGGGAATGAGAGTGAACAAAAAAATAATAGAAGGGAAGAGGGCCAGGAAAAAGCTAAAGGCAATGGCGCGAGAACGTATTTGAATATCGCCCCTGAAAACGGCTTTCAAAAAAAACTCAGCCACATTAAAAATAGGTATTCCTTCAAAACCGGGAAGCGAAATCCTTTTTGTAAATGCAATAACAGGCCGTAAAGTTTTAAACTGCAGTATGGACATTAAAATGCTTTTAAACTCAGATCCAGACTTTTTACCGAGTGCGTTAATGCCCCAATAGAAATAAAATTTACGCCTGTTTCAGCATACCTCCTTATGGTGTCAAGAACTATGCCTCCTGATGCCTCGGTTTCAAAACGCTGATTAACTAAGGTAACTGCCTCATGCATGAGTTCAGGTTTAAAATTATCAAACATAATGCGATTGACACGGCCTATTTTTAAAACCTGTTTAATCTCATCAAGGCTACGGGTTTCTATTTCAATGGGAATGTTGAGCTGTTTCGTTTCAAGGTAATGATTGGCATTATTAATTGCGTTTTCAATTCCTCCGGCATAATCCACATGGTTATCTTTAATCATGATCATATCATAAAGTCCAAAACGATGATTATGTCCACCGCCAATGCGCACAGCCCATTTTTCTAAATAACGGTTAAGGGGCGTGGTTTTGCGGGTGTCGAGCACCTTAGCCGTAGTGCCTTCAATAGCGTTAACATATTTTCGTGTGGTGGTGGCAATTCCACTCATGCGTTGCATGCAATTAAGCAGTAGCCGCTCTGTTTTAAGGATGCTTTGAACCTTGCCATTCAAATGAAACGCAACGTCTCCATTTTTAACAGCAGAGCCATCACTTATAAAAACCTCTATGGCTGTGGTGGGGTCAATTTCCTCTACAATGAATTTTGCGAGCTCAACGCCAGCCAGAACTCCATCTTCTTTTATAAGTAAACGAGCTCTACTTTCTTTATTGGCCGGAATGCAACCCAAAGAGGTGTGGTCGCCACTGCCTACATCTTCTGCAATTGAGTAACGTATAAAATCTCTTAGTTCCATCAGATTAGAAAATTAAAAATTAATGTGCAAAAGTCTGATTTTATAATGACAGAAAAGTACAGATGCTAAAATTTCCGATACAAAATAAAAAAGAGCCGTTAAACCATAAACGACTCTTTAAACTATGGAAAATGGGATCTTTATTTATTCTCTTTCAAACCGTAATTCCTGTATAAAGGCTGCGCCTCCTGACTCTTTAACAAAGAAATAGGTTCTGTAGGTTTGGCCTTGCGCTGTTGTTAATGTTCCTATCGCATATTTGGCTCCTTCCTTAGAAACGCCTTGATGAATAATGGTAAATGTTTTCGGGGAGTTTTTGGTGAAGAAGTCCCTTAAAACCATTTCAGCCTGAGCTTTGCTAAAAACATCCTCTTGGTTGAGAATGGTTAAATCCACGTTGGTGTTAAAATACCGGGCAATTTGCCTGGCATCACCGGAGCGTATGGCAGAACCAACATCATCAAAAACATTCATCGCCTTAGCAGCAAATGCCAGTAGTGCGAACACTACAAACAAACGGATTGATTTAATTCTCATTTTTTATCTATATGGTGGTTAATTGACAAAAACCAAGCCAATAAAGGCACTGAAATACAGGTGAAATTAATGATAGTTCCTGATTCCTTACATCGTGATATTAACGGCTTCTAAGAACGCTAAAGAAATAATTTTCGTATTGTTGACCTAAATAAAGTGTAAATATCTGTTTTTTAAATACAAATTAAAAAAAATAATGTAACGGGTATGAAATTAAAGTTGGTGATGGTGGGTAAAAACAATGCAAAATGGATCGAATCTTGCATTGTTGATTATGCGAAGAGGATAAATGCGTTCATTATTTTTGAACTTAAATATGTTAAAGAGGCAAAAAATACAGATAATCCCAGCTTGCAGGTGAAAATCGAAAGTGCTTCTATTTTAAAAGAAATTGCTAAGGAAGATTTTGTGGTATTGCTTGATGAGCATGGGCATCAGTTTACTTCGAAAAAATTTGCATTGGAAGTTGAAGCTTGGCGTAATGCATCAAAAAAGTGCGTTGTATTTGTTATCGGAGGAGCGTATGGTTTTGATGAAGCCATCTTTCAAAGGGCAAATATGAAAATGGCCATTTCTTCAATGACCTTAACGCACCAAATGGTGAGGGTTTTTTTTGCAGAGCAACTTTACAGGGCATTTACAATTATTAAGAAGCTTCCTTATCACCACTAAAATAAGTAGTGAAATTATTTTAAAAAAGATAATAAAAGAACATTGCTAATGCTATTTTTGTGCGCCTTACAAGGTATTGCATCCGACAACTAAATTATGTGTGGTATTTCAGGAGTTTTTAATTTTAATGGGCAACCTGTTAAACTAAATATTTTAAAAGACATGGCTGACTCCATGGCTCATCGTGGGCCTGATGGAGATGGCTTTTGGATTAATGAGTCCCATGATTTGGGGTTTGCTCATAGAAGACTTGCCATTGTTGACCTTTCTGACCAAGGCAAGCAGCCTATGCATTACAATGATCGTTACACCATCACGTTTAATGGAGAAATTTATAATTACCTTGAGCTGCGTAAGGATCTTGAAAAAGTAGGCTACCAATTTAAAACCCACTCCGACACTGAAGTTATACTGGCTGCTTTCGATTTTAAAAAAGAACGATGTTTAGATGATTTTGATGGCATGTTCGCTTTTGCCATTTGGGATGAAAGAGAAAAAAGACTTTTTTGTGCACGCGATCGCTTTGGCGAAAAACCTTTTCATTACTATTTTGATGACAACACCTTTGTTTTTTCTTCTGAAATAAAATCTATTTACAGAGCAGGCGTACGAAAAGAAGTGGATGCTGATAAGGTTAATATTTTTCTTGCTACCGGAGAAAGCGAGTTTTATGACCAAACTTTTTTCAAAAACATTCAAAAGCTTCCACAGGCACATTATTCTTGGATACAGAATGGGAAAATGTCTTTGCATCGTTATTATAACGTTATACAAGAAGAAAAACATTCGTACCGTAATGACAGTGAATATTCTGAAAGATTTACCGAACTATTGACGATTTCGCTCAAAAGACGAATGCGTAGCGATGTGCCCATCGGTTCCTCACTATCAGGAGGGCTAGACTCTTCGGGCATTGTGAGTTTACTCCATAAAATTGATCCCACGCTTGATTATAAACTTTTTTCGGCACGTTTTAATGATCCAAATAAGGATGAGGGAAAATGGATGCAATATGTTGTTGATCAGGTGAAGCATCCTCATCACAACATTTGGGTTGAGCCGGAGGCAATTCTGGAAAACATTAACGATATTTTATGGCACCATGAAAGTCCAATAGGGTCAACCTCCGTTTGTGCTCAGTATTTGCTTATGGATGTGATAAAGGAGCAAAATACTAAAGTGATTTTAGATGGTCAGGGAGCCGATGAAATTCTTGCCGGATACGGGCACTATAGGTATATGTATCTTTATGATGAATTGTATAATTATCAGTTCAAAAATTATTTCAATCAAAAAAAGATTTATAAATCTATTTACGGATTAGATTTAAACACGGGATACTTTCCTGTAATTAATCTCTATTTGTCAAAGCTACTATACCCCGGAAAGTCCAACACTCCATTGTACAGGTCAATGAAAGAGTGGCTTAAATTTGATACAACCTATAACCTTCCATTGCTTTTATCTTATGCTGACAGAAATTCAATGTCACACGGTATAGAGGTTAGGCTGCCATTTCTTTTTCATGAACTGGTTGACTACGCATTGTCTTTGCCTGTGTCACAAATTTACCGAGACTCGGTTACCAAGGTGGTTTTCAGAAACGC
Source organism: Bacteroidota bacterium (assembly GCA_043748115.1). Lineage (GTDB taxonomy): Bacteria > Bacteroidota > Bacteroidia > AKYH767-A > OLB10 > OLB10. The sequence goes on from JAYTNW010000242.1 coordinate 4,762, forward strand.
CTTAAAAAATGTTGCCCCAGAGCCCATCGTAAACCGAATGGATAAATTGGGCTTTGCCCCTCCGCAGGATAAATGGATGCAGCATTTCGGAATTGCTGAACATAATGAATTAAAAGAACAAGGGTTCAGTTACTCATCCAACCCATGGCGCAATTATATTACCCACAAGTTTTTGGAAATGGCTAAGAGCCTTTAATTAGTGACAATATAAAGTGATAAAACTTTTTTCATTAATCGATCCAGTGCTTTAACATCAATAGCCTTGTTTGCATTGATGGGGTAAACTTTCATTCGTTTCCTGTTTTCCTGGATGAGTCCGCTAAATTCAATGCAGCTACCGTCAATAATTCCAATGTAGGGCTGTTTCCATTTTTTATTGACCCACAAATAACAAAACCTCTTGCCTCTTACGAAATAAAAAGGAGCACCGTATTTCCATTCTTCGGTTATATCTTTATTGATCGAGAGCAAATAAGAGCGCAAAAATTCGAGACAGCTTTTAGCAGGCTCAATTTGATTGTAAAAAAAAGCATCTATAGGTCTCAGCATTTACGTTTGATTAACACCCTTTAAAAAATAGGCTATAAAATAATTTTTTTATGACTTTCGCATAAGGTTACTTGTATTCGCCTGCGCTAAAGGAGTAATAAGAATATCATTTAGAACCACATGAGGAGGGCGTGTGGCGGCAAAATAAACAACATCGGCAATGTCATTTGCTTCTAAAGGTTGGTAGCCTGCATATACTGCTTTTGCCCGCTCAGCATCACCTTTAAATCGTGTTATAGAAAATTCCGTTTCGGCAGCACCGGGGCTAACAGAGGTTACCTTAATGCCATGCTCCAGCAAATCAATCCTCATGCTCTTGGTTAATGCGTCAACGGCAAACTTGGTGGCGCAATAAACATTACCACGTAAGTAAGCCTCTCTCCCTGCCAATGATCCAATGTTAATAATATGACCTTTTTGACGATGAATCATCAATGGCATAACAGCCCTTGAGACATACAGCAAACCTTTAAGATTTGTATCAATCATCACATTCCAATCGTCAATGTTGCCGTCTTGTATTAAACTTAATCCGGAGGCAAGCCCTGCATTATTCACCAACACATCTATCTCCTTCCATTCAGAAGGCAAGTTTTTAATGGCGTTTTCCACCGCTTCATGGTCTCTAACATCAAAAGGTAAGGAGATCACTTTAATGCCGTATTCACTCTTTAATTGATCTTCCAATTCACGCAACCGCTGCTCTCTTCTTCCATTAATAATCAAATCGCAATGGTGCTGTGCAAATTTTATTGCAATGGCTTTTCCAAAACCAGCCGCTGCACCTGTTATGAATATTTTTTGAATCATATTTACAAGGACTGTTTGTTGAGTTTACTGTTTTTGTAACTGTACCCGAAATAAATAACCAACCCAATTGCTAACCAAATAGAGAAGCCTATCCAATTGCTGATGCCCATTTCACTCATCATATACAAGCAGCAGATTAACCCCAACAAAGGTATAAGGGAGAGGTTGTGCCTCCATGCCAGTACGGTTAAGTACAAGCAGGATAATAGAAATATCCAAGTGGGTATTTTATGTTGGAATAGAGATAGGCCTGACTCATAAACAAGATGCTTAGGTAGCGATAAAGAAACTAAGGCAGCCTCATATTTATCTTCATCAAGGTTGCTGAGGTATGCTTCAAGGTCATTGTTCGCAAGTTGCATTCCTGCCACATCCTGTTGTGTTAAGTTTTGTTTTACCGCGCTCAATTCGTCCTGATTGAGGTTGCCAATGAATGCATCTGTAGAATAAATCCTGGGAGCATTGGTTAAAAAATTGTTGACGTTATCAGCGTTGTAGTAAAAGCTTAAGGCAACAGCCACAGCAATTAACGCAGGCATAACGTAACGACCATTTACATAAGGTGTTTTAAAAGTGCTTTTAGGCGCATTGGGTGTCATCTGAAGTTTTAAAACTCCGGCACAAACCAACACAAAAGCAAACAGGGTACCAATGCTACACAAATCGGTAACCATGGTAAGGTTCATAAATAGCGATGGGATGGCCACTACAAATCCAGTTACTATGGTTGCATAAGATGGTGTTTTATACTTAGGGTGAATAGTGGAAAATTTCTTTGGTAGTAACCCATCACGGCTCATGCTCATCCAAATGCGTGGCTGTCCCATTTGAAATACCAACAGCACACTTGCCATAGCCACAATAGCACTGACTCCAATAATGGCCGACATCCATTTTAAATTTAGCGCATCGAAAACATAAGCCAATGGATCGCCAACAGCAAGCGTATCATATTTTACCATGCCGGTTAAAACCAAGGCAATGCTTACATATAGTACGGTACAAATTATTATTGCCCACATCATTCCACGTGGCAAATCGCGTTGAGGGTTTTTACATTCTTCTGCTGTAGTGCTAATGGCATCAAAACCAATGTAGGCAAAAAAAACTGCTGATACACCTTTAAGCACACCGGGGATACCATTGGGGAGGAAAGGATGCCAGTTGTCGCTGTTTACATAAAAAACACCCACAGCAATCACCAATAAAACCACCGTTAGTTTTATCGCTACCATGGCATTGCTTGCATTTTTTGTTTCTTGAATTCCTCGGTACACAAGTGCGGTAATAAGAATTACAATCAGTAATGCGGGTAAATCAGCAATAAGGTGAAAGGAGCCAAGCGTTGGCGCTGTGCTCCAAGCCTGAAAGCACGACTGAAGCGCTGGGCTTAGGTTTTCAAAAGTTTTGCCGCTGGCCAACAAAGCTTGAGCCTGCGTAAATCCGTTTGATGCAGTAAGATAATCCATGGTCATCCACATGGGCAGGTGCACACCCATGCTGTCGAGTAATCCTGTAAAATAATCGCTCCAGGAAATGGCCACAGTAATGTTTCCTATTCCATATTCCATGATTAACGCCCATCCAATGATCCATGCTGTGAGCTCTCCAAAAGCAACATAGCTGTAGGTGTAAGCACTTCCACTTACGGGTACAAGTGAGGCAAACTCTGCGTAAGCAAATGCAGCAAAACCGCAGGCTATGGCAGTAAATAAAAAAAGCAAAATTACACCGGGACCTCCGTTAGCGCTGGCATTGCCTATGGTAGAAAAAATTCCGGCACCAATGATGGCTGCAATACCCAAAGCAGTAAGATCGCGCACACCCAATTGTTTTGACAAGGATCCATGCTTAGCCTCATCATCACTGGCACGTTTAAGGATATCGCTTACAGTTTTTTTGCGGAACAGGTTCATACGCATATTCAATTTCCGTCAAAAATAGCAGAAAATAATCACCATGAAAGAGTTTTTACAAGAGCAACGTTTCGGTTAAAGAATTGAACTGAGCTTCGTTTAATTATCCTATTTGCGAAAAAGACTAAAGGTAACTGAGTTGTAAATAATCCCGGTGAAACTAAAACAATCAGCAAGCAAGATTGAAAAAGCTATATATCGTTATTTTTTCTTGGTGAGTTAATGAGAATGTTATTCAACACTAGAAATATGATTAAGGAAATGAAAACATCTACAATCCGAAATTAAAACCAATACGGACAACTGGATTTTGATAGGGTGATTCAGGTGTGTCATTAATGTTATAAAGAATCATAATATATGCACCTGAATACTCACTAAACTTTTGAATGTAACCGCCACCAATGAATGGACTGAAAACATTTTTGCGGTAATAGCGGTAATTAATAGGATCAAAAACCTCCATGTTAAGTAATTCGGGTTCAAATTGGGCAAATAAATTTTCTATAATATAATATCTTGAAAATAAACGACCGCCATAAATGTTGCTGCTGTATCTATAAGCACCATCTTTAATGCGATAATAAATGTAAGTAACTCCAACGCCCGCTGAAAACTTGTCTGTAACGCGATAACCCAGTAATGGAGACACATCAACATAAGTTTGGTTTCCGAACTGAAGCCCGAGGTTACCACCAATAAACAGCCTATCCTTAAATGGAGTTTTATCTTTTTCTGTTTCGCGGGGAGATTGTGGCGGAACCACCGTATCCTGCTGCGCCAAAAGTGCAGTGCTAAAAAACAAAAAGAAAAGACAAAAAATAGTAAATCGGTTTTTGGCAATCATAATTAATAGCATTTTTGCTGTTGTAAAATTACTGGATTTGAATGAACAAACGCTAAAGCTATGAACATTGTTGTAACCGGAGCCTCAGCCGGAATAGGGTATGAAACGGTGGTTAAATTGTCACAAAACGGTCACCATGTAGTGGCCATTGCCAGACGGGAAGAGGCTCTTTTAAAATTAAAAAATGAATGTGAGCGGATAAATCCTCTCTCGAAGGTAACAACGTTGGCTGCTGATGTCAGTGGTTTAAGTGCTAATGATCTTTTCACCACCCTAAAAATGGCAGGGTTTGAGTGTGTGGATGCCTTGCTAAATAATGCCGGACTTCTTATCAACAAACCTTTTACATCACTTGATAAAACCGACTGGTTGCGTATTTACGAGGTAAATGTTTTTGCTGTGGCGAGTATGGTTAAAATGCTGTATCCCTTTTTAAAGGCCTCGCAAATGGCGCACATTGTAAACATTAGCAGTATGGGTGGAGTGGGAGGTACATCAAAATTTGCAGGGCTATCAGCATACAGTTCTTCTAAAGGCGCTTTGGCGATAATGACTGAGTGTATGGCCGAAGAATTTAAGGTTGATGACATTAAAGTTAATGCGCTTGCATTAGGAGCCGTTCAAACAGAAATGTTGGCGGCAGCATTTCCAGGCTACAAAGCACCGCTTACTGCCATTGATATGGCGGATTACGTTTCGTGGTTTTTGCAAAACGGACAAAAATATTTTAACGGTAAAGTGTTGCCTGTTGCGCTTAACACCATTTAGTCCCATAATTCAATAAAATTTAAAAAAAATTTTCATAGGTTGTAGTAATTTAGCTTTCTTAATCGTCTTACTAAAAATGAAGTGTTGTCGTAAAGTTTTCTTAGCGCTGTTTGCCGCGGTATTATTAGCGGTGCCATGTGCTTATGGCCAAAATCCCGAAGCGGTAAAGTTGAGCAATACCATAAATGTTCTTAACGGAAACGCAACCTTGCCATTTCCTGAACAAGCTGTAATTGCCGGAAAACAAAATGTTGTAAAAGGTGAAGATGGAGTGTTGTTAAGCGACACTAAAATAATCTGTGATTTTCTTGACGCCAGGCTCATATTTTTTTTACAAGAAATGCCATCCGTTGGAAGTGAATTGGTGGAGTCAGTGGCCAAGGCTGATGCCCAGCGTTCCTTTACCACTCAAATGCTCATTAAAACAAACTCTCTCCAGGCACTTGTTTCAACGCCAATAAGATTTGATTCCACCCAAAGTGCAATTTTAATCAACAGGCTTTTGGTAAGATCAGATGATGGGGTTGCTTTTACCGTGAGTGCCTTCGTAAATCAACAAGGGTTAAAAAACAAGGAACAGTA
>JAYTNW010000243.1:0-4074 GCA_043748115.1 Bacteroidota bacterium
CATTTATATTTTTTCCCTGCTCAGGAATTAAATAGGCTACCAAACGTTTATCTCCGGGCTCATCTTCACGGGCAATTACCACTGCTGCGTTTACGGATGAGTGCTTATCAAGCGTAAGCTCAATCTCTCCTAATTCAATTCTGTATCCACGAACTTTTACTTGCCCATCAATGCGTCCAAAATATTCAATGGTGCCATCGGGTAAATATTTTGCAAGGTCGCCAGTTTTGTACATCGTGGCGTTTGCAGCATTGTGGAAAGGATTGGTAACAAATTTTTCTTTGGTAAGGTCATCACGATTGAGATATCCTTTTGCAACACTTACACCTCCAATGTATAATTCACCTTCTTGGTTTTCATACAATGGATTGCCTTGCTCATCTAAAATATAAATTTCGGAATTGTCAATCGGCTTACCAATAGAAGGTAGCGCACTCCACTCATCAGGATTGGCACCTAATTTATAAGCAGTAACCACATGTCCTTCTGTTGGGCCGTAGTGATTCCACAAAACACATTGTTTATTTCGTTTAAAGAAATTGCGGATGTATTGTGTGCTTTGCAACTGCTCTCCGGCTGTTATCATTTCTATGAGAGATGATAAGTCACCGGTAAAGTTTTCTGCTACCTCGCATAAATGTTGGAGAGCGATAAATGGCAAAAACACACGATTGATTTTTTCTTTAGCAATAAAGTTTAAAAGATTGACTGCATTCAATCGCAGTTCATCTTCTATCATTACCAGCGTGCCACCGCAACTTAATGTAGAAAATATTTCCTGGAACGATACATCAAAACTGATGGGTGCAAACTGTAATGTTTTTCCACCTTCTAAAACATCTGTATTTTTTAATTGCCATGTGATGAGGTTAACTAAAGGCTTATGCGGCATAGCAACTCCCTTGGGCATTCCTGTGCTACCTGAAGTAAAGAGTACGTAGGCAATATCCGTTGAAGGATGTTGAATCACTGATGTTGAACTTGCAGAGTTACCTGACTGAATATTTTCTATCAGTATTTTTTCTGCTTTGCTTTCGGGAAGTTTGTTTACAAGGTTTTGATTGGTAATCAGTAAAGGCATCTGTGCTGTCTCGATCATGTACTGCAAGCGCTCATGCGGATATTCGGGATCAAGAGGAACATACCCTGCACCCGCTTTTAAAATACCCAATACACCTACAATTAAATTACAGCTGCGCTCAATGCACAGTCCAACAAGGCTTCCCGGTTTAACACCTTTGTTTACTAAATAATTTGCCAATTGATTGGATTGCTCATTCAATTGAGCGTAGGTTAACGCCTCGTTATTAAAATATACGGCAACATGATTTGACGTTGTTGCCACCTGTTTTTTTAAAAACTCAGGCAACAGCATATCTTCCGGAAAACCGGCTTTGGGGAAATTATAACGATGCGAACTCATTTTTAAGCTGGTGGTTGTAATTTAATTATCATGACCTGACAGTACGTAACTATCCAAATCATTTGAACGCAAGCGAATGTAATAAGTTTCAGGTATTAAAACCCTAAAAATTGGCCAATGAAATGAACATGCTCCTGTATGTTATAACTCCTGTGGCGGATGATTTGTTTTTGCGACCTCGTAGAACCATACCGTGCCAAAAAGCGTGTTGACAAATATCCCGGAAGACACGCTAAATTTTGCGCTGATTAAATAGTGAACGAGTGCTCCTTTTTTTATGTCATTTGTGTTCGCCTTGCCCCCCACCCATTGCAAAATTGTAAAGCCTAGCCTGCCAACAAAAGTTTGTGGTTTGCCCCACTCGGCAATTAAAAACCGTCCGTTATGTTGCAAAACGCGCCTTGCTTCCATGATGGTTTTTATTTTTTGATGGTGACTTAGGTTACAAAACAACAGGCTCGAAAAAACAGCCTGCACGCTTTCATCAGCTAAAGGCAATGCAGTGGCGGAGGCCTGCACAGGTTTTATTTTGCTGAGCGACTTTTGCGCTATTTTTGCAGATAGAATGCTAAGCGCTCTCCTGTCGGGATCAACGGCTGTGATGCTTAAATCGGGAAATTTTGCTGCAAGCATTAACGTAAAACTCCCTGTGCCACATCCTATTTCAAGAATATTTTCAGCATCGGTTAAGTTACCTAAGTGCAGCAACTTTTGTCTAATCTTTTTTTCAGGCAAGAGCAGACGAAAAAGAAAATCGTAATAAGGGGTTAAGAAATGAAAGCGAAGAGAAGGGATTGAAGCAGGCAATTTAAAATTATCAATTTACGAATTACAATTTAAAATCAATAAACGTAAGATCTCCTTTCCTGAAACTACAATCGCAAGCCGAATATTGAAAATCGGAATTTTATCAGGTGTACATCCCACCATTAACATGCAGCACTTGCCCGGTTACATAGGTACTTAAGCCTGATGCAAAAAACAAAACTGCGTTGGCAACATCGTCAACGGTGCCGCCCCGTTTCATGGGTATGGCATCGGTCCAGCCTTTTACCGTTTCGGGATTGAGGGCGCCTGTCATTTCTGTTTCAATAAAGCCTGGGGCTATGGCATTGCAGCGTATGTTGCGCGAGCCTAACTCCAGTGCCACCGATTTGGTAAAGCCTATCATGCCCGCCTTGCTGGCAGCATAATTGGCCTGGCCTGCATTGCCTTTTTCGCCCACCACTGATGTGATGTTGATGATGGAGCCGGAACGCTGCTTGAGCATGCTTTTTTGAATATGCTTGGTGGTGTTAAAGCATGACTTGAGGTTGGTGCGGAGAACTTCATCAAACTGTTCTTCTGTCATGCGCATCAATAAGTTGTCGCGGGTGATGCCGGCATTGTTAACGAGTACATCTATTTGTCCAAAATCAGTCAAAACGCTGTTGATGAGTTGTTCTGCAGCGGCAAAGTTAGACGCATCGCTTTGGTAGCCTTTGGCTTTTACTCCATTGGCTTTAAGCTGGTTCTCCAGTTCAAGCCCTTTTTCTGGAGATGACAAAAACGTAAACGCCACGTTTGCACCATGTGCCGCTAATTGAAGCGCTATGCCACGCCCAATGCCGCGAGAGGCTCCGGTTATTAATACCACTTTATTTTCAAGCAACTTCATATAGGTTAATTTTGTTGGTAATGTTTAAATTCTATTTTTGTGCTCAAATATAACTAAACTCATTACAGATGAAAAAAATTTTAGTATGTGTAGCATTGTTAACGACAGCTATGAGCGTGAATGCACAAAAGTTTAAATTAGGATTGGGTGGCGGCTTTAACAGCACTTGGTTAATGAATAAAAATGTTTTTGATGCTGATGATAACTTGGACATTGCCATGACTTTTGGCGGATCCTTTGGATTAAAAGCTCAATACTACTTTAATGACAAGGTAGGTTTAGAACTGGGAGTTATGACGAGTGGTCATAATCAGAAATACGAAGGCGATATTCCGGGAACTGACGAATCTTATGAAGTAAAGGACAAATTAAGATATCTTGATGTTCCATTGTTACTTCGTTTAGGTGGTGACAAAGGTGGTTACTTTGAATTTGGTCCGCAGTTTGGGTTTTTATCTAAAGTGACTGAAGACGGAAGTGCTGCTGGATTATCGTACGATGATGAAGACGTTAAAAATAGTTTTAACAGCACCAACGTTGCTGCAGTTGTTGGATTTGGTGTAGATGTAGATGCATCTGAACATTTCACCATCACTGCAGGTTTGAGACTTGGATATAGCTTTACTGATGTTACTAAAGAATATGATGGTGGAGATTTTGGTGATGATGATATTTCTCTTGCCACATCTGCTGCTCACGTGAATGATAAAGGCAACCTAGATTACAAATCAACAGGTCGTTTATTTGGTGGTTTACACTTAGGCATTCTTTACACCATTCCAACAGGAACTAAAGCTGAAGCAAAATAATTATTGATCATTTGAAATTTGAAAAGCCGTCTTTACAGACGGCTTTTTTATGCTTTACATTCAGGATAATGGTTGCTTTATAAAATCAAGATCTTTGCTGATGCCACAAGTTTGCTGTTATTCATGACATTAACAATGTAAATACCTCCTTTAAATGCACTGCAGTTTATAGTAGCACCAGCATG
>JAYTNW010000244.1:0-1727 GCA_043748115.1 Bacteroidota bacterium
TAATACGGTGCTATCCGTTAAATCCCTTTGTAGGCGTGATAATGGGAGCTTTGCTGATAAATGTTCTAATAGTGCATTTGCAATTCCTAAGTTGCCTTCGGCATTTTCAAAATCAATGGGATTAACTTTATGTGGCATGGCTGATGATCCAACTTCATTTGCAGCAATGGACTGTGAGAAATAATTCATGGAAATGTAGGTCCACATGTCCCTGCACAAATCTGTAAGTATTGTATTAATGCGTTTTAAGTTGTCAAAAAGTGCTGCCGTAAAATCATAGTGTTCTATTTGCGTTGTAAAATGCGAACGTTTTAAACCTAAGGATGTAATAAACTCATCTCCGAATTTTTGCCAGTCCACATTTGGATAGGCAACGTGATGAGCGTTAAAATTACCGGTTGCTCCACCAAATTTAGCAGTGTGCGGTAATTCTTTCAGCATTTCACTTTGCAAACGTAAACGCTCATGAAAAACAAACAATTCTTTTCCCAAAAAAGTTGGGCTTGCTGGTTGTCCGTGTGTGTGTGCCAGCATTGGGGTGTTTGCATATTCAAGAGCCATGTTATTTAACTTTACCATTACATCAGTAAGTGCAGGTAACCAAATCTCTGTTAGTGCATGTTTGGTTAAAAGAGGAATTGCTGTGTTGTTGATATCCTGCGAGGTAAGTCCAAAATGCACAAACTCTTTAGCAGCGGCTAATTGAAGTTCGTCCAGCTTATCTTTCACAAAATATTCCACCGCTTTTACGTCATGGTTGGTAATTTTCTCGGTGGCCTTTACTTTTTCAGCATCTGCTAAACTAAGGTTCCTGTAAATGGAACGAAGCCCATCAAATGACGAGGCAGGTATTTGTAGCTGTGGTAGTCCTGCTTGCGACAGCGCTATGAGGTATTTTACTTCCACTTTCACGCGTTCGCGGATTAGGGCTTGTTCAGAAAAATAATCGGCCAGCGGTGCGCAGGTTTGCCTATAGCGCCCGTCAACAGGCGAAATGGCTGATAAATTGGTAAATTCCATGGAAGATAGAAATGAGGTAAGGCACAAAAATAAATTATTTAAGGCCATGAAAATATGATGTTAAATGGATGTAAGAATGTTGGTAGCCTTTGTTTTTGACATTATTTTTTGACATTTGCACCTTCCACAAATTAAAACATCTGTTAGAATGAGAAATCTTTTTTGTTTGTTGTTAACCTTTTTAAGTCCCGGCTTACTATTGGCGCAGGACGATATTATTAAAACTAAGGATGCCGAAAATCCGGCCATTGAGTACTGGGAGTCGAGAGATAAGGAAGGGAAAGTGAGAGCTGTTGGAAAAATGCTGAACGGAAAAAAGGACGGTGTATGGAGATGGTATTCTAAAAAAGGAGTTGTGGAGAAACTACAGGAATTTAGAAATGATAAACCTGATGGCATCCACTTTCATTTTAGTGAGAACGGTGTTGTGGAGGAAGAAGAAAATTACAAGAATGGCGTATTGCACGGACTTAAAAATTCTTATTTATTCGGTGCCACTTTAAAGCTTTCTGAAACGTATGCTAACGGGCAGTTGGATGGGGAGTATCGCTCTTTTTACGAAACAGGGCAATTGCAGGAAAAGGCAATGTATAAAAATGGAAAACGTGATGGAGTAACCGTGTGGTACAAACAGGATGGCACACCTACAATACAATATACTTATTTGATGGGCAACTTAAACGGCCCAGCAAAATTTTGGACAAAAG
>JAYTNW010000245.1:0-3572 GCA_043748115.1 Bacteroidota bacterium
AATAAAATTACGAATGTTTAGGAATCGAAATGTGAAGAAAGGGTATTTTAAGTTTATATTTTTACTCTTTGTTGCCGTAACGCTTCACCTGAGTTCTCAGGCGCAGAGCCGTAAGGTAATTGCCATTCAAGCCAAGTTTAAAATTGACGGAGATAATAATTATGCCGATGCCTACATGGTGCTGGAACGCGATGGCAAAGCCATACAAACTTTAACCGGTCAGCAATCCTACAAGCTAAATCTGGAGATTGGGGGTGATTACATCATGTCCTTCCATAAACCGGGATACATTACCAAAAAGATTAATTTTAACACAGAAGTTGATGATAGTGCCCGAGTAGCCGAAGGTTTTGAGAGTTACCCGTTTACTGTGGTGCTATTAAAACAGTATGATGGGGTAAACATTGTGGTGTTTAACCAGCCCGTAGGCAAAATACATTACTCTGATAAGTACGATGACTTTGATTATGATACGGACTACACCAAGTCCATACAATCAGCCATTGAGAAAGCTGAAGAAGAATTAAAACAGGCGGAAAAGGAGCAAAAAGTAAAAGCAGCGCAACAGGTGACAGACAGCATTGCGGCCATAGCCATCAAAAAGAAAGAGGAGGAAACCAAGAAAAAAGAAGAGCTTCAAGTGCTTAAGCAGCAGCAAGAGCAAGCTAAAAAGGATTCGTTGGCAGCACGTGAGCTGGCGTTAGTTGAAAAGAAAAAGCAGGACGAAGAAGTCAAAAATCAAGAAGAAGAAAATAAAAAAATACTAAAAGCCAAAGAAGAGGAAGACAAAAAAGCTAAGGCGGCTGCAATTGCCGCTGAAGATGAAAAAAGAAAATCAAAAAGCGGACAGGGAGAAGACAATCCCTCCGGTGGGCTGGCTGGTGGCAAAGGAGAAGACCCCAATAAAGATATGTCGTCAGGTTCGGGCAGCGATGGTATTAAACCAAACATTAAAATTAAAAAAGGCCAGGATGCCAAACCCGAACCCGAAAAAGCAACCATTGTAAAAGAAAACAAAGTAGTGGTAAAATCAGAACCTACACCTCAGCCGGTGGTGGTTAAATCAACCCATTCTGTTTTTAACGAAGACATCACCATTAAGCGCGAAGATGTGACTGAAGACAAAAAAACCATTTCGCATGTTTGGCTTACCAAAGGTGACAAAACCATTCTTTTCAGTCGAGTGTCTTATAATTGGGGAGGCGTTTATTATTTCCGCGACATGAAAATTTCTGTAAGCGAAAACATGTTTAAAATGGCGAATGAAGGAAAAATTCAATTTTAATATTTCACAATTTACCCTCGTTAAAGTCCTTTTTCTTGTCTTCAAATTTTACAAAAAACACTTAAACCTTACACTTATTTAATCTGTGGCAAACGGTTTGCAATTTGTGTTGAAACACAATTAAATGCTTCACGATAGTTTTTGCATGAATCGTTTTAAACCTGCAACAGATGAACAAATATCTTTACTGGAAGATATTAAAACCGTTAAGTCACTAAACGGCAGTCCGAGCAAATTAAAAATACTTCGCTCCATTGCCAAAACCGGTAAGTTTACTAAAACCATTTATCCTCCCAACTGGAAATTTTCTTAAGGCTTGGCATAGCCAAAATGGAGCTTTAGCCGTTCCACTACGTTAAACACAATAGGGCAGCAGCTGTAATTGGCTGCTGTATTTTTAGTGCGGTAAATAAAATTGGGCTTGTCCAAATGAGGATAGCCGGCACATGACAAAGGCCTTTGCTGGTAAACACAGCATTTAGTATCCTTCAAAAAAACACAAGGTGGGGTTTTAATATAATAGACATCTTCTATCTCATCGTGCGACAAATAATCGTGGCTAAATTTTTCGGGAGAAAGTGACAGATGAGGTGCAAGGCGCTGCATTTCCTCTTTGTCCATGGCGGCATTTAAAACTTTACAGCAGTTGCCACATTGTGTACAATCTATGGCTTTTGAAATTTCATCATTTAACAGATGCGCAACATGGTCAATTTCACGGTTTCTCCAGCGCGCTTTTAAATACCCAAAAAACAGGTCATTGTCCTTTCCCTTTTCTGTTGCAAGTGAGTTTACCAACAAAGGATCAGCAACTAATTTCATATAAACAAGAAGAGAGTATTGATATAAAATCTATCTATTTTTTCTCAGCCATTTCAGCGGGAATTATTTCCTTTAATTTCTCAAGAGCAAAATCCAACTCTTCTTTTGTGGTGTATCGCGAAAAAGAAAAACGAACGGAAGGCCTATCAGGGTTTGCACCTATTCCTTTTAGCACATGTGAACCCACGTTGCTTCCGGAGGAACATGCGCTGCCACCGGAAACGGCTATGCCTGCAATGTCTAAATTAAAAAGCATCATTTCAGATGAGTCGTGAGGCGCGAAAGAAACATTCAACACCGTGTACAAACTATCTGCGCTAATATCGCCATTGAACAATACCCCAGGAACCTCCGCTTTTAATCTAGCGATCATGTATTGTTTCAACTCCGAAATATATTTTTTATCGTCATCCATTTCAGCGTAAGCAAGTTCAAGTGCTTTAGCTAAACCCACAATACCATAAACATTTTCTGTACCGCCACGCATGTTGCGCTCTTGAGCACCTCCGGTAATAAATGGCGATATTTTTAATCGGTTATTGATGTATAAAAATCCTACTCCTTTTGGACCATGAAATTTGTGTGCAGCGCAGGATAAAAAGTCAATATGTAATTTTTTTAGATCGTGCTTAAAATGACCAATGGTTTGAACAGTATCCGTATGAAAAACAGCATTGTGTTTTTTGCACAACTCCCCTACTCTTTCAATATCTGTTACAGTACCAATTTCGTTGTTGGCTTGCATGAGCGACACAAAGGTTTTCTCGTTGATTTTTAACAACTCTTCTAAGTGCTCATAATCTACTTGCCCTTTGTCATCAATTTTTATCCAGCTTAACTTTATCTGTCCTAGTTTTTCGAGGTCCTCTAAAGTGTGGGTTACAGCATGATGCTCAATGTGAGAGGTAATAGCATGTTTGATTTGATGATCATGAATGGTGCAACGAATTGCAGTGTTGTTGGCTTCTGTGCCACCGGAGGTAAAAAATATTTCTGAAGGTGCAGCATGAAGCAATGCAGCTACCGTTTTTCTTGCTTTTTCTAAAACAGACCTAACCTCGCGCCCATAACCATGGATAGACGAAGGATTACCATACAGGTTTTGCATTACCGGGATCATGGCCTCCACTACTTCTTTTCTTAAAGGTGTGGTGGCAGCATTATCAAGATATACTTTCATGATGACGTAGTTTTATTTTACAGTAGTCGTTGAATTTATGCCTTTACAGGACTGCTGATCACTTCTTTTATATCACGAATAATTTTCTCAGCCAAATTATTGGCCGTAGTAGCGCTTTCACTTTCAGAATATATTCTGATAATAGGCTCTGTGTTGGATTTTCGAAGATGTACCCATTCCTTGTCAAATTCAATCTTAACCCCATCAATAGTATTTACCTTGTGTTTTTTGTACTTATCTTTTATAGCCACAAGCACTTCATCTACATTAATATCAGGAGTTAAC
>JAYTNW010000246.1:0-5229 GCA_043748115.1 Bacteroidota bacterium
GGAGGTTCGGCAACCATAGCTGATACCAGTGTGGTGTCACTTTCCTTATAATCGGAGTTTACCTGTGTTTTTTCAGTGGGTAAGGCAACAGTATTTTCTTGTTTACCTTCTGCTACTTGTGTGTGATTTCCGGCAATGTAACTATTGATCATCCAAAAGGAAAACACGGCTAATAAAACGGACGCTGCTGCATACCACATGGTGTTGTTGCGATAGGTGGAAACAGCTTTTTCATTTACTGTATATTTCTGATCCACCTCCTCAGTCACCTTATTCAACACATCGTAAGAGGTAAGCATTGCCAATCCTTCCAAAGCATCACTGCAAAGGTCGCAATCGGTGAGGTGCATCTCTACACGGTGGCGTTCAGCAGCACTTAGTTTGTTTTGGTTATAGAGCAACAACTGCTCCTTACTTATACAAACAGTGTCATTAAATAATTGTGGTTTATTTGATTGCATGATTTTTTTTCTCCATATAAATTTTCAGATTTCTTTTTCCGTTTTGTATAAAGCTCTTCACCTGCTTAAAATCAAAACCAGTAAGTTCTGAAATATCATTGTAACACTTCTCTTTTAAATAAAACAACTCCACGCAAATACGCTGTTCTTCACCCAGCGTTTGAATCCCTTCCTGCAGCAAGGTAAGTTCTGCTTCTTTTTGCATGGCAACAGAATGATGTAGGTCTTCATTGTTTTCCATAAGTACCGCTTCATCCAAATGATAATTATCCAATCTTTTACGTGCCGCTTGGTTACTACGTAATTGCATGAGGCAAAAATTTTGCGCCACCCGATGCACCCAAAAAGAGAATTTCTGTACGTCATGCTTCTTAAGGTCAACATGCAGTTTTTCAAAAATCCGAAGCACGGCATCGCGGCTTTCTTCCGGATCCTTCAGGTATTTCATGCAAACCCCGAAAATTAAATGCGAATAGCGGTTAAACAAAACACCTATCGCTTCCTTATCGTCATTTTGGCGATAGGTAAGTATAAGCTCTTCGTCACCGAGCGTACTTTTGTCCTTGTTTCGGATCAACCACATACAATTTTTACTTTCTGATTACTAGGAGGATGCTTCGTTGTTGCCAATTCCATAAAAATATGCAAAAAATATATTAAGCTCGAGAACGAATAAGCAAAGTCATCTTTTACCTCAAGTAAATAGTGCGCTAATGTAACAGCTGTTTTTTGGCCGTTTGAAACCTTAAAAAAACTCCTACCTGCGCCAAAGGCACGGCCCTGTCATTTACCACTTTTTGCTGATCTAATCCTTCCAATCGCTTAAAAGATACAGGGATTGAGGTTTGCACAAAAAATCGCGCAAAATCATTTCCTAGTGATAGTTTAAAGAAGGGTTCTAAGCAAAGCGCTGTTAACCCCGGTTTGGAATAGGAGTAAAAATCTTGAGTTAAACCACCATCCCTAAAATCATAACTTACCTTGTAGGTGCTGTAATAAATCAAGGTAAAGCGAGACCCGATACTAAATTCAAGCACCCTTCGATCTGTTCTTAAAGTGAAGTAAGGTGAAACAAAAAAATGATTAAAGTTTATTTTTGAATCAACATAGGCTGTTCCGTCAAGGAGGTTTTTGTATCCCGAACTTGTTGCTTTATCTTTAGTCCTGTACCATCCTGTTCCGCCACCAAAAACAATTCCACTCCTGTTACTGTTTTCATCGGTGCCAAACAGCTTATATCCGGATAGCTCTATAATATTTCTTCTCTGCCGTGAAAGTGAGTCGCCACCTTCATTTTCAAAATCATACCTTAAGTTTGAATGGGTGGACACCAACACCCCTATGTTTTTGTTAATGGCATAACCCCCACTCACATTTACTCCCCCCACGCCCAAACTTGCCGTTGTATGAATTTCTCCCTTTTCCGGATTAGAAGGCAGGTAAAATACACCAGGAGCATAAGAGTGGATACCACAACCGCTCAATACCACTGATAATAATACAACTGCAATTCTCAAACTTTTCATATTAGTAGTTAATTACCATTTTTTAAAAGTTCCTACTTATATTCTTAAAATTATTTTTCTAATTATCAAAGAATACGTTCAACTATTCTTCTATGCCTAATAGCATCTACCTGAATTTTTTAATCCCGCTTGTTAGTTCTGTCATATTGGTTGGTGAACAAAAGAATGTTTTAAAAGTAAATAATTTGTTTAGCATCTTTGTTTCTGACAACTTCAACTTTACCAAACACTGTTATGATGTGGTTGCTTGCGCTCTTTAGCTTTTGGCGAACAAATAAATCAAGAGCATTGGAATATAAAACAGAAATATTTAGTTTAGCATAAGCGGCCTAGTCAAAGATATAAAATTAACCTTGTCGCAAATAGTCATTAAAATTTTAATACTTTTATCTTTTCATTTTAACTTTATGAAAGAGGAAAAACTTTGCCTCGAATGTGGCGAAGCCATCAAGGGACGTGTCGATAAAAAATTTTGCGATGATCAGTGCCGCAGTGTTTTCAACAACAAAGTAAACAGCGACTCCACTAACGACATACGTAACATTAACAACATCTTGCGAAAAAACAGGAGAATACTTGATGAAATTATATCGCCCGAAGGCAAAACAAAAATAAGCAGGGATAAATTAACAGATAAAGGGTTTAACTTTAAGTATCACACGCACACACACACCACACTTAAAGGAGCAGTGTATAAGATCTGTTACGACTATGGAATTTTACTCATTGAAAATGATTTTTATATGGTGGTGAAATGGGATAAAGGATTCCCTGCTAAGTAATTGCTAAGTTTATTTTTTTAGGCATCATACTCCCCGTTAACCAAACCTGATTTTATAACACACCTTTGTTTTGCTAGTGCTTCAACTCCTAAAAACTTAATGGTGTTACAGCTATTATTTTGCTTTATACAAAATGCCACTATCGTTAGCTGCCCCTGAAAAAAAAACCACTAACGCTTTAACAATTTTTTACGCAAAATAGCCTCCATTACTTCTTCCTTATTATGTCTGCTGATGGATATATGTTTTCCTCCTATAACCACATCACCTCCTTCAATGCGGTCAATTTTGTCGAGCGCAACGATAAACGATTTTTGGATCTTAATGAAATGAGAAGATGGCAAATATTCTTCTACATTTTTTAAAGTAGAATAGGTGATGATCTTCTTCGCGTTTGTTTGAATAATAACATAATTAGCAAGTGACTCAATAAACAATATTTCATGGTAATTGATTTTTTCTAATTTATTGTCCGACTTTACAAAGAAATAATCAAGTGCTTCTGCATCCTTAGGTTTATTCAACAACAAGTTATATTCCCTTGTTTTATTAACCGTTTTTAAAAATCTCTCAAACGTTATAGGCTTCAAAAGGTAGTCCATAACATCCAATTCAAAACCTTCTATTGCATATTGATGATAAGCCGTGGTTAAAACAATGTGATACTTTTTTTTCAGTGTTTTAATAAAATTTAATCCGTTAATCTTCGGAAGGTTAATGTCTAAAAAAATTAGCTCCACATTATTGGTGTTAAGCACCTCCATGGCCGTTAAAGCATCTTCGCAGGTAGCCACCAATGCCAAACCGGGAGTTTGACCAATATAATTTTCAAGCACACGGGCTGCCAGCGGCTCATCTTCCACTATTATACAATTCATTTCCTGCATAACTTTTTAAGTTTATAAATAAGGATGTTTCAAAAACCATCCCTTGTTCCTCAGTTTTAAGATCATACTCACCATACAACAACTGTAACTGTTTTTTTAAATTGGTTAAGCCGATGCCGCTATCGTCCTTTGCTGACACCGACTCTTTTAAAATAAAATTTCGTGTAACCATTTTCAACTGTCCATCTTGAAGAGTTAAATTAACATCAATAAAAGCATTATCATTTTTTGTTCCAATACCATGTTTAAAAGCATTTTCTACAAAGGGGAACAACAACAACGGTGCAATCCGAGTAGCTCCGTTATCCACATCCCAAACACGTGACACCTGCACACGATTTTCGAAACGCAATTGCTGCATTTCAACATAATCATTGATGATCTTTATTTCATCATTAACGGAAATAAATGTTTTTTCAGACTCATACAACATGAAACGTAAAAGCGAGGACAACCTTAACACTACTTCCGGAGTTTGAGGCGATTGTACCAATGAAAGAGAGTAAATGCTGTTAAGTGTATTAAATAAAAAATGCGGGTTGATTTGCGATTTCAAATGGCCTAGCTCTGCTTTCATGCGGGCCCTGATCAACTCCTTCTCATTCTCAACATTTGCTAACCGCATCCTAAAAAGGCGGATGGTAGCTGCAATGCCCACTATTTGTAATATTTCTAAAAGCGAAAAAAAGAAACGTGCAACAAGCGAAGCCGTTGTCAGGTTTTCAGGGATACGTTGTAAAATTATTCGCCAATTAACAAACTGAATGGTTAACCGATAAGTAATTACACCTGCAAGTAAAACAGCAATCGCTTCCACCAGAAGTGCTTTTTTGCCAATGGCCTTTATCCAGCGCGGAATAACAGAATAAAGCACATAATAAACCAATAAGATTTTTATGGATAGAAGATTTACCTCGCCTATAAATACTTTTATAAAATTGTTCCAGGTGTTATCTCCTGCAAAATCAGAGGTAAGGTAAAGTTCATTAAAAAGAGTGATACTGAAATAAACCAGCCAAAAACAAAAATGTAGCTGTAGCCTGTTTGCTTTTTTCATTTAAACAAAGGTATAACGCGAAACCAAACCGCCAACTATTTTACACAAAACGAACATTTGTCAGGACAATGTGTTAACACTATTAACATTTGCTTTGGCTATAGTGCGCATTTTATCCTGTTTCATCATCACCATATATAATTTTTTTACCGTCTATCTGCGCAATTGTATCTTTACTTAGCAACAAAAGATAAATAAACTGATCGCTCATGAAATATTTTCTTCTCGTCTTTGCAATCGCACTTTCAGTTTCGGTTAAGGCACAAACCCATTTGGTATGGAGCACCCCGGAGGTTACTCCCAACTCACAAGTTAATGACTTTAAAGCCATGAACACCGATGCACATGGCAACACCTATGTAATTAATTTTACCCAAAGCAATTTTAACTCTTATTTTACCTATCGTTTTTTTGCTTACAACAACATTGGAGTAAAAATGTGGCAGTATAATAATGATAGTTGCTTCACCAATTGCCAAGATATTTATAAATACATTATTCCTGTTGATAATGCCG
>JAYTNW010000247.1:0-3884 GCA_043748115.1 Bacteroidota bacterium
TCAATATAGAGCTGAGCGAAGAAGTAGCTGATGGTACTTATTCTAACTTGGCAATTATTACGCACTCTAATTCAGAGTTTGTTATTGATTTTATAAAAGTAATGCCCGGTGTGCCTAAGGCTAAGGTTAAATCGCGCATTTTACTTACACCACAACATGCAAAAAGACTCATGAATGCCTTGGCAGAAAATGTTGCTAAATTTGAACAGGCTCATGGCACCATAAAACAAACAGAAGGAATTGCTATTCCTATGAACTTTGGAGGGCCTACTGCACAAGCATAAATTAATTTTGACGCAAAAAAAGAGCCATCACAGTTGTGATGCCTCTTTTTTTATTTCCTTATAGGAATTAATGCTTCTCATTACACATTCCGGCTATTTCATGAAACACATTATGTGCTGCAGCCAATTGTTTAGTAATATCTTCGTCAGATTTTTTTTCTACTACCATGCCTACTAAAAATTTACATTGAGTAGCCAACCGCAGCGTTGCATCACTCATTTTTGCTTTGTCAAGATCAGCAGGTGTTTGTGATTTATGTAAGGCAATAGCCGCTTCCAGCATTTCGCCAGCACGTTCTTTAATGGGTTGCAAATTACCATCTTCACTCGGATGGAAAGTTTGTGACATTACCGTGTGAAAAGATTTTAACTCGGCCCATGAGTCCATTTTGGAGGCTACTTTGTTTTGGGCGAAAGCAACTGCTGTAAACAGCATAAACAGGGATAATACTACTGACTTTTTCATTTTAATAGTGTTGTTTAATTATAATTGTTAAGGCAAATCTACTAACAATTATCGTAAAATGCACACTTTACTTTTCTATTTTTGAGGCCATGGCAAGGCTTCTATATAAATTCATGTTTTGGGCCTTTGGCTGGAAAATAAAAGGCAGCATTTCACCCAGTCTCAAAAAATATGTGATGGTAGTGGCACCTCACACCAGTAATTTTGATTTCATGGTGGGCCTTGCTGCCCGCAGTATCATGCGGTTAAAAACAAAATACCTAGCCAAAAAGGAGCTTTTTAAGCCTCCTTTTGGGTGGCTTTTTTATGCCTTGGGAGGATATCCTGTGGATCGTTCAAAAAGCAGCAATATGGTTGACAAGGTGGTGGATATTTACAACCGGCATGAGGAGTTTTCTATATGCATAACTCCTGAGGGCACTCGTAAAAGATCAGAAAAATGGAAAACGGGATTTCACCAAATTGCCTTGAAGGCCGATA
Source organism: Bacteroidota bacterium (assembly GCA_043748115.1). Classification (GTDB taxonomy): domain Bacteria; phylum Bacteroidota; class Bacteroidia; order AKYH767-A; family OLB10; genus OLB10. The sequence goes on from JAYTNW010000247.1 coordinate 1,231, forward strand.
TCCCTATTTTAATGGTAGCTTTTGACTACCGCACCAAAACCGTGTTTGTAGAACCTCCGTTTTACCCCTCTGAAAATTTGGAATCAGACCTTGAAAAAATTAAGGCATATTATCGGCAAATGGAGGGGAAAATACCTGAATTTGGGGTGTTGTAAAATTTCACGGGTATCTATTTTTAATTTCCAATAAAAAAGCGATATTTGCAGCCCCCAAATCGGGAGAATTGGGGGCTTATGTTTAACGGTATAAAAATTAAAAAATGCCAACAAAAATCAGATTACAACGGTTCGGAAAAAAAGGCCAGCCGTTTTACCATGTTGTGGTGGCGGATTCACGTGCTCCCAGGGATGGTAAGTTTATTGAAAAACTGGGTGTGTATAATCCAAAAACAAACCCGGCAACCATTGACTTAAATCTCGACAGGGCCATGTACTGGTTAGGTACTGGAGCACAACCCACCGACACCACCCGTGCAATTCTTTCTTACAAAGGAGCATTGTACAAACATCACTTGCAAAGAGGTGTAGCTAAAGGTGCTATGACTCAAGAGCAGGCCGATGCTAAATTCGGTACCTGGAGCGAAGGTAAAAACATTAAGGTGCTTCAAAAATCACAAAGTGTGGTAGCTTCAAAAGCAGATACGGTGAAAAACCGTCTTGCCGAAGAAGCAAAAAAACGTGAAGTGATTGCGAAAAACATTGCAGAGAAAAGAGCAGTAGTAAACGTTGCTGAAGCAGAAGCTACTGCTACAGAAGGCGGAGCAACTGAAGAAGCACCTGCAGAAAACGCATAAAACAGCACATTTAATAATGCCCTTTAATAATATGGGTTTTGATGGATACTTCTACTTCGGTAAAATTACCCGCACCCATGGTATTAAAGGGCATTTGATTTTGTATTGTGCTGATGATTTTAATATTAACCTAAAAAAACTGAAGTCGCTTTTTTTGTTACAAGGCAGTGAGTTAAAGGAGTTTTTATTGACGGAAATAAATTTTACACCTCCAACCTGTCGTTTTTCATTGCGTGAGGTAACTACCATGACCATGGCCGAAACAGTGCTTAAACAGGAAGTTTATTTGCCAACAAATCTTTTAAAGAAAAGCGCTAGTGAAGCCTACATCCATGAAATGATTGGATTAACAGTAATTGATAAGCATAAAGGAGCTATTGGTGTGATAGAAAATGTGCTTCAGTTTCCCCAGCAAAAAATAGCGCAAATCAATTTCAATTCCATTGAAATTCTTGTTCCTATCAACACCCACTTTATCGTGAGCATGGATTTGGAAAATAAAATATTGAATGTTGATTTGCCCGAAGGCTTGGTGGATGTTTACTTGGAAAAATAATTTTTTTCTGTGGCATTTTTCAGTTATTTAAAAAGCGCTGCTATACTTTTCTCACCATCCTTTCTACCAACTAACCAAACCACTTCTCGAAAAAACCTTTCGGTTTAGGATTGTTCATGAGCAAAGGTAAAAGGTTTTCCAGCTCATGTTTAAATTCTACACCTGATTGAAAACGTAACTGCTTTCCCTCGTACACAGTTTTTTCTATTTCTGCGAGCTCCAGTTGGGAGGGAGGTAGTCGCAGTTGTTTTTTTGCTGTTGCTTTTCTTATAAATTTCAAAAGTTCAGGTCGTAATTTCTTGTTGTCATCCACTTCTTTGCCAAGTTGTAAATGCATGACCATTTCTGGATTTTCGTTAAAAAATGGAGGATACTGAATAATGCACTCGTAAAGAGTAAGGCCCAGGCTGAAAAGATCACTGGACGCATTTATCAAATCGGGAAAATTCAATAACTGCTCTGGTGGTGAGTATATGAGAGAAAATGGAGTACGTATGGTATGGTAATCTGTTTCTGAAGTTTTACTCAGACCAAAATCAATTAACCTCACTTCCGGATTAAGAAGATCCGGATTTCCACGTTTGTTAATGAGCACCATAATATTGTCAGGACGAATGTCGCAATGGGTAATGCCCTCATGGTGCAAGGGGTTAAGCACATCTAAAACTTTTAAAATGCACTTTGTTATAAACACATCTCGTTGCCCTACATTTACAGTCATCAGTTGCCGCAATGATAGCCCATCAATAAATTCCTTAATAATATAATATCCCGAATCATCACGGTAAGCATCTATGGTGCGCTGAATCCCTTCACGGTTAAAACCCATGATAGATTCCTTTTGAAACCTGAACTGGGTTTGAATGTTGCCAGGATCGTTAAGCTTTTTGATAACAACAGGCACCTTGTCTTCTATCCTATATCCCAAATAAACAGAGCTGAACTTTCCGTTCTTTTTCAAAACAAGATCCTGATTGCTGGGGTCTAGAAGATAGGCGGAGTTGTCGGTTTTTAAGACATAAGACATAACCTGAAAATATTTATAATTTAAGCGCTAAAATAGTAAACAACCATTGCCTAAATTTGTTGCATGGCTATGCAGGTTTCCGTAGGTTTTTCCCCTTGCCCCAACGACACTTTTATGTTTGATGCGTGGGTTAACTCGCGCTTGCCAGCAAGAGAAGTAAAATTAAAAACTACCATTGCAGACGTTGAGCAGTTGAACCAAATGGCATTATCTGGTGCGCTTGATGTTACCAAAATAAGCCTTAATGCTTACTCAAGAGTTGCAAATGAATATGAAAT
>JAYTNW010000248.1:0-4361 GCA_043748115.1 Bacteroidota bacterium
GTTGGATTACCATGAGGACATGGAATTAATTGACAGTGTTACATCAACCGGTAACCCGGGATGGTTTGCTAACCAACGGTTATTTGTGAGCGGTTTACAATGTGACTCGGCAACAGTGGTTGCAGGAGATACCTCCTGGCTTGAAACCATGTCGATTAATTTAACCGGAAAAACTTTTGTGACACTTTCCTTCAAGCACATTTGTAAGATAAGTTTTTTTGATAGTGCCTTCGTGGAGGTTTTTAATGGCAACGGCTGGATTCAATTGACTGCAGCAAATATGATTCCCGGTCAGCCTGACAGTGCAACATTTGCTGGACTCGGAAATAAATTCAGCGAGGCCGCCTACCTAGACTGGCAACCTGGGCAAGCAACAATGCCTCAAAACAATTGGTGGAAAACAGAATACTTTGATCTCTCCTCGCTCCTCGGTAACGTTCCTAATGCAAAAGTGCGCTGGAAGCTTTACGATGATGGTGCCCCGGGTAATGACAACCGTTCGGGTTGGTTTATTGATGATGTGCAGTTGATTGCCGCACCCTGTGAGCTCACACCTCCAACCCTCACCCAATTGTCTCCCTTGTTACAAGGCACCGTGTTTTTTACCGGTCCATTTAATTTAAGTGCATCCATTACCGATGCCTCCGGTTTGGATACAGCATCGCTTCAACTTTTTTATTCCATCAATGGAGGAGCCTTTGACTCTACTTCACTCAGTTATGTTTCAGGAAATATATTTAGCGGCACCATTCCTTCCGTTAATGACAGCGATGTAATCTGCTATTATTTTTCTGCAACTGATGCTTCGCCATGCCACAACATTACGGTGTATCCCGTAAATGGATGCATACAGTTTACAGCACGTGTAGGACTTTCACTTCCTTTTTGTGATAGTTTTGATTTTTTAAATTTTTGGACAGACTCCGTTACCTTCGGATCCCCATGGCAATTAGGTTCACCCACCTCTTGGCCTTCTACTGCCCACTCAGCACCTAATATTTGGGAAGTGGCCTTAAACAGTAATTATGTTGACAATACCGTAAGTTTCCTCTATTCGCCACCTATGGATTTTTCTGGAATTGTAGGGGCTTCTGTTAATTTCTGGTTTATAAAAGACTGCGAGAATACCTGGGACGGTGCACGTATGGATTATTCTATTGATGGCGGATTGACCTGGAATGTGCTCGGTAACACAGGTACTGGAATCAACTGGTATAACGATGCACAGCTCAACTCCAGCCTGTTGCCTGCTTGGACAGGTACTGCTGCATCGTGGGTAAATGCTTCTCATCCACTCACTGTTTTTAATAACCAGCCACAGGCCCGTTTACGTTTTGTTTTCACCAGTGATGGAGTAATTGATGACAATGGTTTTGCTATTGATGATTTTTGTATTACCACACCAGCCCTTGTTGATGCTGCAATAACGGCCATCGTTCAACCCTCGGCAACACCGGTTGGGCAGTGTGTTCCGGTTACCATTACGGTCACCAATTTAGGGATGCAGTTGCTTACTTCCGTAACTGTTACCTATTCAACAGGAGGCTCTTTCACAACTTTTAATCCCACCGTTAACCTATTGCCCGGTGCTAGCACAAACGTTTCTTTTTTACCCTGTTTTGTGGTGCCAACAGGCAACTATACTTTATGTGCATGGGTGGTTGCAAACGGAGATACCCAGCAACTTAACGATACGATGTGTGCACAATTAACGGGTATAACACTTATTGCTATTACTGATTCCATTTCATACTGCGATAATTTTGATGGAGTTAATTACGGATGGAAGGCTGAACTTTTGCCTTTGGCCGACAGCTTAACACAATGGCAATTGGGAACCCCTGCTTATGGCGCTACTGCGTCAGCACGCTCCAATCCCAATGCCTGGGACATTAATCTAAGCACGCCTTATTCTAGCAGTGCCAATGCAGTGTTATACTCCCCATATTTTTCCGTTACCACCAATGCAAACCCAATGATCAGTTTTTGGCAAAATTCCAACACAGAATTTGGTTGGGATGGCGTGCGACTTGAGTATTCTATTGATAACGGCCTCACCTGGAATAATCTAGGACTTGTGAACGATACCAATGCCACTTATTGGTATGTTGATACCATCAACTGCAGTAATCAGTATGCTTGGGCCGGCAATAGTTTAGGGTGGAGATTTAGTCAATACAGAAATTTGCCATTTCTTAATTCGCAACTGGTAAGATTTCGTTTTATTTTCTGTTCTGATTTATCAATTAACCGTGATGGATTTTCTATTGATGATTTTTGTTTCGGCAGAGATTCTGTTGTTACCACAGCTATTAATGATGTTTACCCCGATCCATCTTTACCAGTGCTATATGCATTACCAAATCCGGCTTCTGGTGACTGTAATATCTTTTATGCCATTGCATCAGCCAGCCGCGTGCAATTGGATATTGCTGATGTAACAGGACGTATTTTGTTTACTCCATTTACCGGCATGACAGATAAGGGTTCACATTCCGTTTATGTTAACACATCGAGCTTAAGTGGTGGTGTTTATTTTTATCGCTTAACGGTAAACGGAAAAACGACTACCAAAAAACTCATCGTGCGTAAATAGCTTTTTAAAGTACACCTTCACTTATCTCATTAGCATTATTGCAAAGGTGTACTTTATAAAATTAGCGTCTTTGGTTTTTACTTGAATAGGCCAATTTGTCAATATCATTATTTACTGATAAAATAAGCAAAGATGTGGCCGTGCAAAAAACCGGGCTTGTTATACAATGATGGCCGTTCCAGCTACCGTCATTATTTTGTATCCGCACCAGCTTGCCGCTTACATTGTCATACCATTTTTTCCACTCCACATCTTTGCTCATAATGAGGCCTTCACCTGTTTGTAGATAAGAAAGAAACTCTTCACCACCATTGCTTCCGAAGCCTTCCATAACATCCTGTCGTTGTGCTTGTATTTTTGCTGCCTGATTAATTTCATAAGCAGCTGCCACTTTCATTGCCTCCTCTTCAGGCAGTCCTGCGGCTTTTAGGTTTTCGGTATTAACTGTAGCTGCTTGTGGTAATTTACCTTCTTTTTTTGCACGCGCTATTTTTTCTTTGGCTACTGCCGCTTCTTTTGCACTGCTACGTGCCGAACCTGAAATGGAATAAAGCATAACCCCTGCTGCATCGTCAGTAATTACGTTGTTGCTTTTTGCATCGAAGTTGTTTTTCTGATAGCCCCTTGCCTTGTCTAATTTTTTTTCATCCACTTCTGCGCCTGCTTCTTTTGCACTCTCTAAAGCATTGGCGGCAAATGATGACTGAAGTACACCTGCCCATCCTGCACCTTTAGTACTTCCGTTTTCGTTTTGGCCATTTTGAACTTTAACCACACATTTATCTAAACATTTTTGAACACGGCTTTTTAACTGGGTGTTATTGGTAATGTAATCCATTAAGTTGGTGAAATATTGGGTGGTGAGTACCACATCAATATTTTGACCTAGCTTTATTTGAGGTTGAGTGCCTTTTTCGTTGGTTATGTTCAGTTGTTCACTGTCTGAATTTTCAACTTGCTTAATAAGATAATCTGTTGCCAATGAAAGATTGGCTGCATAGGTACCTGCAGTAGGTGTGTTACCGCAACGCAACAAGGCCATGGCCACCATTGCCGTAGTGGCAGGATCTGCCTTTACCGCATGAGGATCGAACTCTGATTGTTGTGAGTGCGACCCTGCACCCCAGCCACCATTTTTCAATTGCGCTTTGCTGATCCATGCCAACGCTTCCTCCATTGATGAATTTACTTTTGCCGGAGTTTTAAAAACAAAATTGGAATCAATTTCATCGCCCTCAAAAACAGTTTTGAATATGCACCCTTTATGCTTTTTTTCTGCCGGCATAATTTTCTCTATAATTACAATATCACCGTTGCCTACCGGTGAAATGGCAGCCAATTGTTGTGGCTGCGGAGGAAAGTCGCAGATTTTTTTGTTGTTAACCCGAAGGCTTGCTGCCAATGCAAAAGCAGCGAGTGGCACTATGGCCAGCATTATTTTATCTTTCATTTTAATTTTTTTTGTTTGAATAAAAGATGTACAAACAAAATTTTTTCCATAAACGTAAGGGTAATTTTTTTGAATGAAGTGATATTTTTATGTGCCTAACGTAAATCATTCTTTTTTTTCCGGTTGTTTATTCATCAACATTTAACTCAACTTATTTTCTTTTTACCACCTTTGCTTCTTCCAAAAACAATTTATGAAAATGGACGCACGCATTTCGCTAAAAAATATCACGGTAACGGGTACAATTTTTTTTGCAATTACACTGCTATTTATTTCTTCCTGTCATTCTCAAAAAGAAACTCGGTTGAAAACCGA
>JAYTNW010000249.1:0-6589 GCA_043748115.1 Bacteroidota bacterium
AAATGTGATGAAATGATGCCCGACAAAACCGTTCCTTATAACATCATGATGCTGCGCATAGCCGAATTATATTATAGAAGCACACTTTCACCCACAACGGCCATTGACAGTACGGGTGCATTGGTAAACACAAATGATGTGGAACAAAAAAATGCTTCAGATAAAAGCTCTGTTGAAAAAGCAAATGCTATTGTTAAACGTCTTGCTGATATTTACCAAAACGATCTTGGCTATTATTTCTCTTTAAAAGGCACTAAGTATGCAAAATCAGTAGATAGAGAAACCAACCAAGGAATGGCGGTGTTTCAGGAATTGATTCGTCTCTCCAAGCTAACCAATCAATCAGATATTACTAATGATTTGCAAAAACGCTTTAAAGAGATGGAAGGGGTTTACACAAGAAACTAGTAGGTAGAAAGTTTAATAAAAAAGGGTTGTGTGAAGTTTTCATTCAACCCTTTTACTTTTTTATCACAACCACTTTTGACTGAAACAAAACTTCATTTGTTTCTGATTTAATTTTTAAACAATATATTCCGGAGGCAATGTTGTTTACAGGCACGGAGAAGTGATTTTCTTTTTCAATTGTGTGAAAAAGGTTATTCCATAAAACCCTTCCTGCTTTATCCGATAACTCTACATAAAAAGATGCGCTTGATACCTCGCTGTTAAATACCACATATACGAGGTCGGAAACAGGGTTTGGATACACCTGAAAACGGTTTGCAACACTCTTAGAGAAATCAACTTGTACGATCTTTGAAAACTCAAAATCTCCGTTATAGTCAACCTGACGAAGGCGATAAAAATTAAGTCCTTCAAAAGGTTTTCTGTCAATAGTTGAATAATAAAGTGTTGAATTATTGGTACCGCCTCCTTTTATTTTTTCCATTACTTCAAATTGCACGCCATCAAAACTTTTTTGCACTTCAAAATAATCGTTATTCAACTCTGATGCTGTTATCCAATTTAAAACAACTTCTTTCTCCATTTTGTGGGCATTGAACTCAATCAACTCAACCGGCAATGGATTAACCATATTTAATAATGACCCAAAGGTTAGCGTGCCTATGGATACAAGAGGCGCTAAGGTGCCAACTGTTCCTGATGATGCACCAATGCAAGTGCCTGTGGATAACACTGTGTTATTTGGATTTCCCCATGCAGCACCATTCCACACGGAAACTCTCAGGTCAGCGGTAGTGCATTCATTAATTCCACTCCATGCCGCATCTTCCCAATATAATGTTACAGGGGAAATGCCTGAACCGGTTGTTCGACTAAGTTGCCAAAATTCTTTTAGGCTTACATTGTTAAGTGCGGGCATAGGTGTTGCGGCCAAATTACTTGTATTAAAAAATGGCAAATTAAAATATTGAGCCACAAAAGTGGAGGTTGAGGATGGGGTGTTTATACCTAACCTCGCCCATTTTTCACCGTTACCATATCCAATTGGAAACACAAAAGCCGTGTTGCCCGCCTTTGATATAGGGCCATTAACGTAGCTGTTAGCATTGGTGCCCATAGTGGAAGAGGTGGCCGTCATGTATATCATATCACTAGTAGAGGTGACCATAAAACCACGCGTAAGTGTAAGTAAGCCGTTGACGGTAACATTGTTGTATAAGGCAATGGTAGCTCCTGTAATTATGGGATTGGTATTATTTATTGTGAGATGATTAAACGATGTGGCGTTTGTTCCACCTAACGATTGCGGCACCGTTCCATTAAAGGTAACACGAGCTCCTGTCGAAACAAATGATGCATTATTTGTCCAATGTCTTCCCACTGCAATGTTTCTATTATTTGAATTAAGCGTCCCCGCTAAAATTTCTACATCATTTCGAATGGTGGAGTGATAAGTAGTAATTCTTGCTGTAACATTAGGTGAAGCAATAACCAGATTATAAATAGGTATAGAAGTATCTATGCTAATGGTGCTTGCAGGTGGTGTTGTACCATCACCTATTTGCAGTGTGCCTCCAGTAAACCCTGTACCAAATGTTGCAGTGTTGTGATAACCGAGATTTTGTCCGGCAGATCCTCCGGGTTTACAAATGATTAACGTCCCGCCTGACATACTGAATGAACAATAATTTGCATTATCCATATTAAAGGGATCGTATCCTGCATTGTTATTTCCAACCAAGCCTACCCTTAAAACTCCTCCTGACATGTTATAGGTCCATGGATTGGAGTCATAAGAAATTCGTCCAGCGCAATTCAACTGGCCTCCACTAATATTGATGACTCCCGTTCCGCTTGCTGATGGGGCTATTCTGTCATTTGCAGCAACCCCATGATTTATGACACCGGCACTTACCTGTAAAATTCCTGCCAATAACCAGTCAAGTGAATTTATACTATTCATTACCCCTCCGTTATTCCACAGGCGTGCAACAACTGGAATATTTGCTGTTGTGGTAAATGGAACAATGGTAGAAGCGCTGGATAATTTAAAGGTGCCGCTGATTAAAGTTAGTTTGCCATTTGTCATGGTGATTACGCTGGTAACATCCAGTATGTTATTAATGGACACCCCCATAACCAAGTTGATGGCATTAAAATTTACCATCCCGGCTCCCGAAACGGTGGCGTTGCCATTTTTTACAAATGTTACATCGCCAACATCTGAACCGTCATTGCTTACCATGTTAAAAATACTGCCGGCAGCCACTGAAATATTTCCCCCTGCAATTAGAGCATGCATGCGTGAACCTGAATTATTGTTTACAGCCATAATCCCGTTAACTACCGTAATATTGTTTGCCACGGTTAGAGATACATTAGAAGAGGAATTAAAAACCAAGGTGCCAAATCCGGGGCCTGCAGCTCCAACTGTTACTGACAATGCGCTTGCTGTTGCGGTTAAAGAAACGGTAACATTGTTGTTAATAATTGCAATATCTAAAGCGGTTGGCGATGAAGCACTACCTGGAATACCAGCAACCGTGTTGGCCCAAATGGATCCATTCCAATTACCTGTGGTAACTGCATATCTGACTGCCGCTGAAGAGGTGTAAGTAAGCATAAAGAAAAACATTGTCGCCAATGAACCATACAATATCCTCCTCCACGTATAACTACCCTTTTTAGATAACATATAGAGATGAAGTGTTAGAACCCGAGCAATATGTTGCCAAGCAGATGACACTGTGGTCTCTTTTTGGCAAACGGCATTTATATTTGGGTGAAACATGGCAACCCTTTTACACCAAACCGTGATTAATGCTGCGGCTTAGTTAACTGCAAAAGGCTAACTTAGTCCCTTCTGAAAGTATGATGAGATTAATATCGCCACCGGCATTGGTAAAGAGAATATATAGCAGCTTGCTTTGGCATATTCCGGTGAATGAAAAAAAGATTTTTTTAACCTTTGATGATGGCCCTGTTCCCGAAGCAACTCCTTTTGTAATGGATACTTTGGAAAATTACAACGCAAAAGCAACATTTTTTTGCATTGGCAACAATGTAGAAAAGCATCCTGATATTTACGCCCAAATTATTAAACGAGGGCATGCAACAGGAAACCACACTTGGTCGCATGTAAATGGATGGAAAACAAAAACACAACAATATTTAGAAGAGGTGAGCCTGTGTGCGCAAAAAGTAAATTCAGTTTTATTTCGTCCGCCTTACGGTAAAATATCTCGGCCTCAAATAAAAGCGCTTACACCCCACTATCAAATTATTATGTGGGATGTGTTATCCTATGATTACGATAGCGAAGTGAGCCCGGAAAAATGTGCAGCGAATGTTTTAAAAAATATAAGGCCCGGTTCTGTTGTTGTTTTTCACGACAGTGTTAAAGCATTTAAAAACATGAGCTATGCATTGCCTTTGGTTTTAAAAGAGCTTAGCTTGCAAGGTTATAGTTTTGATGCTATTCCTCAGCCCCCGAAACAATAATTACAATTTCGCCTTTAGGCGGATGAGCAGTATAGTAGCTCAAAATATCTTGCAACGAACCGCGCTTCTTCTCTTCATAAATTTTAGATAGTTCACGAACCAAGCAAGCCTTTCTAGCAGCACCGAAGGTGGCAATAAAATCTTCCAGTGTTTTTAAAATTTTGTGAGGCGACTCATAAAAAATCATGGTGCGCTCTTCCTTAACCAACGCATCTAATTTTGTTTTTCTTCCTTTTTTAATGGGCAAAAAGCCCTCAAAAACAAAACGAGTACAAGGAATGCCTGACGCTACCAATGCCGGAACAAATGCCGTTGCACCCGGTAGGCAACACACTTCAATATTGTTATCAATACAAGCACGTGTCAATAAAAACCCGGGATCAGAAATTGCGGGAGTGCCTGCATCACTAATCAATGCTACACTTTTTCCATCCAGTAGCCACTTTATTATTTCGCCAACAGCAGCATGTTCGTTATGTTGATGGTGTGCATATACTTTTTTGTCGATATTAAAATGCCTGAGCAATACAGAAGCCGTTCGTGAATCTTCTGCAAGTATTACATCGGCATTTTTAAGCGTGGAAATGGCACGTAAGGTAATATCTTCTAAATTGCCAATGGGAGTAGGAACCAGGTAAAGCATAACTTATATAGGTGCCAAAAGTAAAAGGAAAGCAAAACAACGAGCTACTCTTTTAAAAATTGTTTGCGGAAAAATTGATTGTTTCTTCCCTCCACTTCCAAAAAATAAACTCCACGCTTTAAAAAAGAAACAGGAATAGCATTATCGAGGATCTTTCCGGCAAAAACGTTTCTTCCGGTAGCATCGTAAATTCTTACCCTTTCAACCCATTTTAAGAACGGTAAAGAAAATTGAATTTGTTCCTTAACGGGGTTGGATATGTGTCCAATTTCTACATTAAAGTTATCGTTTATACTGTTTGGGGTGGCAAGGTTGAGACACAAATAAGTTGAGTCCACCTTTAATCCCACAATGTTGGTAACAGGCCAAACCACCACTACACTGCTTCCTAACCGATAAACTGAAGTGGAAAACACATAACTGCTAACCAAGGTAAGATTAATGGAATCGTTAGCCGGAATGGTAAACACCTGTCCACTGTTAAGCGAAAGAGAATCCGTTGCCAAAGAATCATTGGCAGTTTTAAAATTAATTTGCAAATTTCCTGTAAAGGCAGTTGCTACTCTTAAGTTTTTAATGGATACGGTTATTCCTTGGTAAAAAGAAGTGGTTAATGCCGTATCAGGACATTGCGGGTATTGTCCGGAAACATAGGTTACTTTAAGGCTGTCGCCACTTTGCGCTACCAAAGTTGCCGAATTAAGCATCAGCAGGCTAAACAGAAACGAACAGCATTTTACTAATTTCATAACTTTAGAATGTTTTGATCTAAAGACGAGTTAAAAGTAGTGTTTGTTACCTTCAAACAAAAACATATTTTTGTTTTTTCTTACCCGTTCAAATTAAAAAATATGGATATCCTCAACCTTATTGTGGCAGGGCTTAACAAAGAGCAGGTTCGCTTTTTTAAAATGTACCTAAGGCGGATAGAAACCAATGACGACAGAAAAGATGTACAACTATTTGACTACATCCGCAAGTCAGGAGAAAAATACGAAGAAGCCAAAATTCTTTCGCGCTTATACCCACACATCGGAAAAAATTCTTTTTATCGCCTTAAAAACCGCTTAATGCGTGAGGTCAATAAAAGCCTCACCTTGCAACATTTTGACGATGAGTCTATCGTTTATATTTTTAGGCTTCTTGCTTTGGTGAAGTTTTACTGGAATAAAAATGCGCTGAAGCCTGCCAGTTATTTTTTAAGAAAGGCAGAGGCAAAGGCGTTGCTAATAGAAAACCTGGAACTGTTGGATGTTATTTATGGAGAATTTATCCGACTCTCGCGTGAAATGGTTTCCATTAATCCTGAAGAATATATTCTTAAAAGAAAAGAGAATCAGAAAAAACTTAATCAGATACGTGCTATTGATGATGTGCTAGCTGCTGTAACCTATCGTTTAAAAGTAACCCAAAACCTGTCATCAGGCCACAGCCCTGTTTTAACTCTTTTGCAGAAAACCGTTGATGATTTTTCTACCGATAAAGAGTTTGTGCAAAGCACCATGTTTCGATTTAAAATGTACCAAGCCGTTAGCCAGGTATTGCTGCAAACACATCAATACAAGGTGTTGGAAGAATTTTTATTAAAAACCTACCGCTCTTTTTTGAAGGAAAAGTTATTCAACAAAAACAACCACGAAACAAAACTTCAGATGCTTACCTATTTGGTTAATTGTTTTTATAAAAACGGTAAGCTAAAAAAATCACTTGACTATACCGATGTGCTGCTCACAAGCATGAAGGAACACGGTCAAATGCTTTATGATAAGTTTCTATTTTACTATTACAATGCCCTAGTGATTAACTATTCAAAATTAGACAAGAGAAAAGAAGTAGAAATTCTTGAAGAAATGCAGGGTAACGAAAAAATTGGTGGAAACGCTTTTTATGCTCAGTTCATCTACATCAACCTTTGCTTGGCCTGGTTTGACCTTAAAGATTTTCACAAAGTGATCCGTTACCTTAACAAACTTTACATGATGAAAAATTTTAAAGAGGCTGATGAATCGCTCCGACTTAAAATTTCGGTTACAGACT
>JAYTNW010000250.1:0-3350 GCA_043748115.1 Bacteroidota bacterium
TCTGAACCTATTTGTTTTTTTTGGCACCTACCAGGATGCCATGACCGTAAATCATCAAACTCTGTTTCACGCCCGAATATCATTTGCACTTAACACAAAAATGATTAGTCCTGCAGAGGTGGTGCATGCAGCAGTTAGCCATTACCGTAAAAACAAACAAACTATTTCTCTTGCGCAATGTGAGGGTTTTGTGAGGCAAATTTTGGGATGGCGTGAATACATGCGCGGGGTGTACTGGGCTAACATGCCCGAATATGCGCAGTTAAATTATTTTAATCATACAGCAAAACTTCCATCTTGGTTTTGGACAGGAAAAACTAAAATGAATTGCCTGCATCATGTCATTACGCAAAGTTTGCAAACGGCATACGCTCATCATATACAGCGGCTTATGATCACTGGAAATTTCGCGCTTTTAGCTGGCATCCATCCAGATGAAGTGGATCAATGGTATTTAGGAATTTATATGGATGCTATTGAATGGGTGGAGATCACCAACACGCGTGGCATGAGTCAGTTTGCCGATGGTGGAATAGTGGGAACCAAACCCTATGTTTCTACAGCAAATTATATTCATAAAATGAGTGATTATTGCAAAGGGTGCTATTATGAAAAAAATGTAAAAGCTGGTGATAAAGCCTGCCCTTTCAACAGTTTGTATTGGTGGTTTTTTGAACAACATCGCAATAAGCTGGAACGTAATGTTCGAATGGCCATGATGTATAACCTACTCAATAAAATGGAAAAAGATGAACGCAATAAGTTGTTTCAACAAGCGCAAACCTATCTTGAAAAAATGGAAGAGTTATGATGCATATAAGAGGTTATTGCTGCATAAATAAAACAGCCTCTTTTAAATGATCAACGTAATAATAGCAACGGAGGTGATGGCATTTGCCGATTAGAGCTGTCATGTTAACCGTTTGAATAACAGATGATGGAAATTTTTCATGGAACAACAAATGGAGTTTTTGAATATCATTTCGGCAATTGCAACCTAGTGTTGTTTTGCCATACCTTCTGGGCCCGGGACCAAATAGACCAATAACATTGTCGCGTTTGCGCAGTACAAAATCTTTTTCATTGTAAAGAATGAGCAGGCGATAATTATCAGCTTTTTTATAGTTAACCATGCTGTTTCGACTAAAGTAATTTTTAAACACATCGGCATCAATAGCCGGAGCAACTAAACATATGTTTATTTTTTTCTGCGAAGGTGTTGGCGAAGTATTGGCAGTTGTGTCGAATAGTGTGGAGCATATCACCTTTGCGCCAAGACTATGGCTGATTAAATTAAGGTGTTGGTGGGGCAAGGCAGTGATTATCTTTCGCAACCCTACAGCAGCATTAGCGGCATTAACCTGCGATTTGACAAATGTGCTGAGAACTGCTTTAATCTTTTTTCGGTTGAGCCGAATGTCGCTATACATGCCATCCCAAAATATGCGTACATAGCCTGAAGACAAGTTTTGCCCTTTAAGTGCATCTTCCAAAATCTGGTAATCTAAAACTGAGGTAAAAACCCCTTCCTTGTTTCTGTACGATTTCCTGAATCCATGAATAATGAATGTTAATGGAGTTTCTTCGTTAAATGTTATTGTTATTTTTTTGAGAATAGCCGAACGAATGGAGTCATGCAAAATAGAAACCGACAAAACAGAGCATAGGGAATCAGTTAAATTGTAATGACGAGCAATTTCTTTAAAATAGGAAGGATGCTTTGCGTAAAATGTATCTAGCGAAGCTTCACAAATTTCTAACAAACTGTCAGGGATGAGGAAATCCGGATAAACAGAGCCGTTTTTGTCGAAGTGAATGCACAGTTTATCGGAAACATATTGTTCACCATAAAGCACATTTTTTACCTGAGCATAACCAGAGTTTGAAAAAACAGCAGCTAAAGTAAATAGGAGTAGTGCGCTAACAAAACGCAATGCAGTACATTTTTTTTGCATTTTAAGAGATGACGGTATTTATATTTTGTGCAAACATACGAACCCCTAAATTAAAGGCTCCCGTCTCCATAAATGCCACCAAGCTACCATGCACACAGCGTAGCAAAGTGTTTATGATGGGTTACCATGTCTTGCAAGGAGCCTGTTTTTATTAACTTAAAAATCTATTGAATTCACATCGTAATTCTTTCTATTTTTATAGTCTAAATTAAACTACTGATGAGGCGAAATTACATGTACTTGTGGAGTTTGTTTCCTGCTGTTCTCGTTATTTTGGGTAACATGATGGGTGGATGGTGGGTTGCTCTTAATGCCGTTTTTTCATTGGTGATACTGGTTTTTTTAGAGAAGTTATTGCCTGAGAATAAAGAGAACGATAGTGAAGTAAATGTCTTTTTACCTAACATGTTGTTGCAGTTGCATGTGCTGATGCAATTGTTGGTTTTTATTTCTGCTGTGTATGCTTTGCGGAGCCATGTGTTTTCACCAACCATGTTGTTGCTCATGGGTATGTCAATGGGGATTAATACCGGAGGTTCTGCCATTGTTATTGCGCATGAACTTATTCATCGAAAAAATAAATACTACCGTTTTTTGGGAAAATTTTTGCTGTTTACGGCTAGCAATATTTATTTTTATGTAGATCATTTACGAATTCATCACAAATGGGTGGGCACTGAAAAGGACCATGCCACAGCACGTAAAGGGGAAAGTGTTTATTCGTTTTTTATCCGATCAGTCACAGGGCAAATTGCCGGATCATGGAAATTGGAAACAGCGCGATTGCAAAATGAAGGTATTGTAAAAAGAATATTTGATAATTATCTTATTGCTTCCATTGTTCTTATTGTTTTAATAATAGCTGCATTTTATGCCTTGGCAGGATGGAGTGGTGTATTGGTTATTTTAATACAAGCAGTTTTTGCGAATTTTTTATTGGAGTACACCAATTACATAGAGCACTATGGTTTGTACAGGCTCGATAATGAACGGGTAACAGAAATGCATAGCTGGCAAAGCGATAAAGTGATCAGCCGTTATTTTTTAATAGACCTCAGCCGCCATGCCGATCATCATTACTATGCATCCAAACCTTATCATACTTTAAAAACATATGAAAAGGCACCTGTGTTGCCGGGTGGCTATGTGGAAATGATTTACTACGCGCTAATTCCACCGTTATGGTTCAGGGCTGTGGACAGGTTGCTAATAAAGTAATTTTTTATTGTGAATGCATTAAATTAATATAGTAGCTGCATTATAAATGCAAAACTGTTTCTACTTTCAAAACCTCTTATAGAAAATCTTGCTGTAGAATTACAAGATAAATACCCTGCATCATTTCATGTAAAAGAGTACTTAACCAAAAGCATTGAGTATAATTTTACGGAGGAC
>JAYTNW010000251.1:0-6515 GCA_043748115.1 Bacteroidota bacterium
AATTTAGAGGTGATACTTATTTAGTTGTTGATTATTCTTGAATTTGAAAAGATAAAAAACCGCCCGTTGTGAAAAAAAGCTTAATGCCTTACTTAATATTTTGTTAAAACGATCGGACATTAGTTGGTGGTTATCCTATTACTTCATACAAAACTAATAATAAAAAGAATTAACCTGCAAATTATTTTTAATATATTTTAAGTTAGGGGGTTTACGCACTCAATTAAAAGTTTGCGCCCTTATATTATAAAGAGGATATGTTGTATCCAAAACCTTCCTTGTCAAAAAAAACAGGAATTAATAGGCAAAGTTTAACATGAGATGAAGCTTAAACAAAACTACGCTTATATAGGCAGCCTCAAAAACAGATTACTAATAAAGCAAGAAGAAAAAAAATGAAGGCGAGAACTAAACCCTACCTATTTTTTTCAAATAGAGCAAGTGCGACAAAACAGCGCCACGCATGGTGCGAAACTCCTTGTACTGTATGTTAAAATCTTCACAAGTTTTTTTCACAATTTTACTAATGGCAGGATAATGCACATGGCTAATTCTTGGGAAAAGATGGTGCTCAACTTGAAAATTTAATCCTCCTAAAAGCCAGCTAATCACTTTATTTTTAGTGGCGAAATTTGCAGTGGTCTGGATTTGATGAACAGCCCATTCTGATTCAATTTTTATGGAATCTCCTTCAGGAGTAACAAAATGCATATCTTCCACCACATGTGCCAACTGAAAAACTACAGCAATTGTAACACCGGTTACAAAAACCATGATGCCGTATCCTATTAATGTATCCATCACTCCTACATTATAAATAGGCAGGCCTATAAACACAGTGATATAAACAATTTTAGTGACCCAAAAAACGATGTGATCCCATGCGCTTATTTTATTAAGTTTGGTGATCTCAGTGAGTTGTCCGGAGAAATATTTACGAAAGTCATTATAAAATATCCAGAAAAAATAGGTTACTCCGTAGAGTAAAAAACTATAGATGTGTTGATAGCGATGAAACCAATAACGTTTTTGTCCTTCGTGAACGCGAATGAAAGGTTCAATGTCTATATCCTCATCCATTCCTTCTACGTTGGTGTAAGAATGGTGATTAATGTTATGTTTTTGCTTCCATAAAAATGAAATACCTCCCAGTAAATTTAAGGAGTGAGCCATGGATTCATTTACCCATTTTTTGCTGGAATAGCTTCCATGGGCACCGTCATGCATAACGTTAAAGCCTATGGAGGCCACAATTACGCCAAGCAATGAACATAAAAAGATGGAAAGCCATCCATTGGCAGGAGTGAAAAAAACTAAGGTTATATATACAGCTGCAAGAGCAGAAAACAGAACAACTGTTTTTGAATATAGCTTTATATTACCCGTTTGCTTTACCTGGTTATTGTCAAAATACTCTTGGATACGTTGTTTTAAAGAAGGAAAAAAAACAGCATCCTTGTTGTTAAATTTTACTGATGACATGAGGTGAAATCAATTATTTAGTTTGGTGTGGCAAATATATAACGTTTTAAGATACGGAAAACCCATTGATTACAGGCGTTTTGCACCTGTAATGTTGATAAGTGACAGTAAAACAGTGTTTCCCGTATTAAGTTTGGTTACTTTTGGTAAAGTAATGAACTTATTTACATCAATCTCTTCATCAATTGCTTAACTACCAACAAATGCTTTTGCGGCCTGGTTTACTATTTATCTTGCTTTTTTTTTACGGCAGAGAGGTTTCATTGGGGCAGCAAAAAGAAAAACGCTACACAGGCGGGGCGTCTTATTATGCAAAAAAATTTGAAGGCAGAAAAACCGCTAATGGAGAATGGTTTTCCAACTATGACATGACTTGTGCACACCGCACTTTTCGGTTTCACACTTTTTTAAAAGTAACGAATGAAAATAATAGGTTGTCAACCATTGTGCGTGTTAACGACCGTGGGCCTTACGCCAAAAACAGGATTATTGACCTGAGCGAACAGGGCGCAAGAATTATAGGAAGCTACCAGCATGGCGTTAGCAGTGTAAAAATTGAAGTGATAAAGCCGGTGCCATTAACCAAAGAAATGGACAGCCTTTTTAACGCATCATCAATTGTGGATTGCCTTGGTAATTCTGTTCACACCACAGGATATTGCATAAGCATTTGGAAAACGCGTGATTTTGAACATGCGCTTTTACTAAGCAACCACCTTTATGAACAGGATTATGTTCATACGCTTTTTATTGGCAAAACCATGTTACGTAACCGACCGCTTTACCAAGTGTTGATTTGTAACATTGCCTCCTCTAGCGAGGCAAAGACCCTTAAAGATTTTTGGGAGAGAAAGGGATTTATGAAAGTAGAGGTGTTTGAAAAACTTTAGCAGCATGAAACTTTAACAGCAACTCATTGGTTGCTTACGGTTATCCAAATGTTACTGTTGCGGCCTTTGTCATCAGCACATGAAATTTTAAGACGTCCAGTTTGCGGAGTAAAAAAAAGTTGTTCGTCACTGCCACAGGCGCGGTAAAAAATATCGTTAATGTACCAATAAATAACCTGCACATCTGCACCTGCATTGCAACCAAGCATCAGTTTGTCATCTGATTTTATGTCCACAACGTATTCGCTTTTATCAACGGGTGAAATTATTTTAGGCGGAGCGTCTTTAAACACTCTAATGCAGGAAGGATTGTGAACAGGTATGTGAAGAAAAGAAATGTGCTCGCTTTGATAAAATGCCAACAGATCGGCCTCAGGATTAGGAAATAGTTTTTTCTTGTAACCTGTAATGGGTACACAGGAGGTGCAGTAAGATATTTTTTCGTCAGGAGAAATCATGACCTCTTTAAGGTGGGTACAAAGTGCTGTTGAGGACACCCCGGGAATAAACTCATCCATAATTTGTTTGCTACAAAATGAGGCAGGCACTTTTCCTGATTCGCCACACACTAATCTAATATTAAGCGCTGCCGGCTGCACAAACCATTTTCCTTCCGCGTTATAATCAATGGCATTAAACACATCAAACAAAAGCGGTGTAGCCACATCTGCTCCTGTAAGTTCAGCTACGCCTTGGCCGGTAAAGTTTCCCACCCACACACCAACGGTGTAGCGTGTGTTGTATCCAATGCTCCATGCATCGCGCCTGCCATAAGAGGTGCCTGTTTTCCATGCTACTTTAGGTATGCGCAAGCTGCTTTCATAGCCATTGGGCATATCAGGCCGAACCAATTTATTGAGCATCTCTGTCACCAACCATGCCGATGCAGGAGAAACAATCTCAACTCCTTTTTCTTTATCCTTTTGCACTGAGCCCTCTGCTGCAACATATTGCAACGCACTATATTTTCCTTTGTTGGCAAATGCACTGTACAACCCTACAAGCTCTGATAAATTTACACCACATCCGCCAAGGATAAGCGAAAGGCCGAGCTTTTTTTGATCTGATTTTATCTGCGCAAATCCACTTTTTTCCAAAGCGTCCAAACAGGTGGGCACCCCTAAAGCATTTAATGTTTTTACAGCAGGTATGTTGAGCGAATGCGATAGTGCAAATTCTGTATTCACATTACCGTTAAATTTCGAATTAAAATTTTCAGGCATGTATCCGGTGTAGTTTACAGGAACATCAGCAATACATGTCATGGGTGTTAGCAATCCTTTATCCATGGCCAATGCATAAACCAACGGTTTTAGGGTACTTCCTGGCGAACGTACCGCCTCTACCCCATCTACCATGCCGTTATGCAGCAAGTCGTTCTTATCATTTGAGCCTACGTAGGCAACCACTTCATGCGTTTGGTTATCTACTACCAATACGCTTGCATTAAATATGTTTTTAAGCGCAAGTCTTTTCGAATAGTTATAGGCCAGCGATTGCACCTTATATTGCATTGCGGTAACAAGCGTGCTTTTAATATTGGTTTGCAACGGATATGTTTTCCTTAGGCGGTAAGCCAACTGTGGGATTTCAGCAGGAGCCTTTTGCCTTTTCATTTCAACAGGCTCATTTAATGCATCATTAATATCTGTTTCTTTAAAAACACCCTCCTTTTTCATTCGTTGCAACCATTTGTTCCTTTCTTTTTTTATCAGGTCATTATTTTTTCCTGGGCGAAGTGAGTTTGGCCTGTTAGGAATTATACTCAAGGATACACATTCAGCCAATGATAATGCAGAAGGTAATTTTTCAAAATAAAAGATGGAAGCCGCTTTAACACCTTCAATATTTCCACCATAAGGCACGAGATTTAAATACAAAACAAGTATTTCGTTCTTGGAGTATTTCCATTCCAATTGCAATGCCCTGAAACATTCTGAAAGTTTATTGAGGTAGGTTCTTTCATTAGGATACAACAAACGAGCTACCTGCATGGTAATGGTTGAAGCGCCTGATGTTTTGCGTTGATGGCGCATGTTGTTGTAAACAGCTCGCCAAACGGAAGCGGGATTTACGCCCAAATGATAAAAAAAATACTTGTCCTCCTTTTGAACAATGGCCTTTAAAAGCTGAGGGCTAATTTCATTTAATTGAACCTCCATTCTCCATTTCTCATCAGATGATAAAAAAGAGTGCAACACTTTTCCATCTTTTGCGGAGATGACTTGCGCATAAGGAAGGTTTATACGCAAGGGGAAAATTAAATTTAAGACCACAAAACAAAACAACATCAAAGTAAAGGCAAGTAAAAATTTTTTGATGTATTTGGGCACAGTACTTTAACAGAATTGAGTGTTAATTTTTTAATTTCAGATTGATAAGTTTGGTTTCTACACCTTGTGATTTTACAGAGAGGAAATAGAATTGAAGAAATGACAGAGCGCTGCTCTTTAACTTTATCATACTTTTTGACTTTTAGCTTAATTCTCTTACGCCTCTTTACTTCACTATCCTCACCCAGCCGCTTCCGTTATAAGAGTGGTATTCGCCATCGTACATAGCATCAGCACTTACTGGTCCCATTAAAAAGTTACCTGTATTCACGGCTCGCACGGTGTAATAATAATTGCGGACTGATTTACCCGAACTCACATAAAAGTTGATCCGATCATCACGAATATCAAAATAAGTAGGTTCGTATTTGTCCTTAATCCAATTCATTTCGCGCTCATCGGTAATTCGTGGATTCTCTATTTCAAAACCGGATGGTAGCATGTCTGTCAGCACCACATTTTCAACATTCATTCCATCTACAGTCACCAACGAAAGTTTTACCACAATCATTTCACCTTGTTTAATAGTATTGCCGAGTGGCTGACCAAACCTGTTATAAAATTCTTTCCTTACACGCAGGTGGCTGTCTTCTTCTTTAAAATTCACACCCTCTTTAATGCCGTTCACTTCTAAAAAGTAATAGAGGTTACCATTTCCATTTACTGTAATATCTACTTTCTTGCCCAAAATATTTTTATCTGATAAAACCACATCCTTTCCTGCGTAAGTTGCAAGCGCTTTTCCATCCACGGAAATGGTTCCCGAAATACCGGAAGTAACATTACGTTTTACATACTTTCCTAAGGCGAGAAAAGCAAATGCTCTCTCTTGGGTATTTAGATAGCTTTCTGATTTTAATTGCTGCGAAAGTGTGCGAGCCATAGCAGGAATCTGTGCGTTGTTCGGATCTGTTTCCAACAAGCAGTTTAACGACAATGCGTAATCACGTACATAAGAATAGAAGCTGCCTCCATTTGAATTGGCAGATTTTTCGCCTTCAAATTGCTTGGGCAATACTGCATAATAGCTCTTGGTGTCGCCCAATGCCATGTAGGCGGTGGCAAGCATATACCTGGAGTCGAGTGTTAGCATTGAAGTATTCGCTTTATAATAATTCATGGATGATAAATCCTGCTTTCCAGATAATGCCATTAAGTAAAGCGAATACATTATTTCGCGTTTCACGTTCGCTCTTTTGGTAATGGAATTGTTCGAGTTAAGAAAATAATACTCTTCTGTTTCACGGGATTTTACTTTTGTTTTGATATATTCAAACGTGCGGTCAATCGTATTTTGATTAACATCATATCCCGCTTTTTGCGCCTCTGTTAAAAAATGCAACGCATAAGTTGTTGCCCACCAGTTTTCCTCAACACTGCCCGGCCAATAGCTCAATGAACCGTTGTAAATCTGCATACTTTCTATTTTACGAATTGCTTCCTGCACATTGTAATGAGCGTCATAAACAAAATTGGTTTTTGTGGTAATGCTTTTAGCAAGATCACTGTAATAAAGCTGTGGAAATGCTATGGATGTAGTTTGCTCTAAGCAACCATGCGGATAGTCGAGCAAGTAGCTTAATTGATCACTAAACTGCACCAATGGTGAGTTGCTGACCAACAACCTGGCTTTGGCTGTGGAGGGAATAAAATCAGATGCTACTGTTATTGTATTGCTTCCGCTGTTGCACGTTCCAGAAGAAGTTTCCTTAATTAATGATGCCGGAGGGCGAACAGTGATGGAAGTTTTATCAGTAAAAGTTTCTTGCGCTGTTTTTGCTGCAATTACTATTTCACCTTGACCAATCGC
>JAYTNW010000252.1:0-6142 GCA_043748115.1 Bacteroidota bacterium
GACGACTTTAATATTGGAAAGCTAAACGAAGAAATGAGCAAACTTTTGTCAGATGATGATTACCGCCAAAATTTAACCACAGGCTATAAGCAGTTGAAAGATGCCTTGGGTAATGAAGGTGCGTCAGCCAAAGCGGCAGCTAGCATGTATGAGAACCTTAAGTCAGCCCAAAAATAACCAACAAAATTTTTCCATCCAGGAAACGAAACCGCATAACTACCTATCTTTATCTTCAGCATATAAAATTTACACCATGAGACTTTTTGTTTTTGCAATCATCCTGTCAATAAGCATTTCCTCTTGCCAAAAGCAGACAGCCGAAACCACTGACATTCCTGATATTGCAGTGGGCTGCAATGATGGCATTCAGAATGGCGATGAGCAGGACATTGACTGTGGAGGCACTGAATGTGGGCCGTGCACACCTTTAATTTCAGCAACTGTTGATGCTGATACTTTTTCGACTTCCAATGTAACGTCAAGTTATAACAACAACGTTCTTTTTATTAGCGGAACACGCGATAATCCGTATGGCACCATCAGCTTAAATTTTATAGGAACACCAACTATTGGAACATTTACCAATAAACAAGGACTCTATTTAGGCTCCAACGGAGTTCAATACACATCGAGCAATGCAACCATTAGCTTTTCAAAAGTTAACCTTTCTGCCGGAAATGCTGAAGGCACATTTTCTTTCACGGCATTAAGCACCACACCACCGGTTGATAGTGTTGTGATAACCAACGGCCTGTTCAGGCGTATTTCATTTTAAATTTCCAGCAGCGAGGAAGTGCCACCCACCCAATCGCGATTTTTGTTGTGGCTCACTCCTATCATTGCTCCTTTGCTTAGTCGTGTTAGATTAATGATGAGTTCAGGCGTCTGTTCCGCATCGGCACATACGTACAACAACCGAACTTCCACCTTTGCGGGGCCTGTGGGTGTTTCTAATGCAGGCACGTATTCTACTTTGCTCTGTAAAATATAATTTTCTCTATCGGTGATGCCGTTTAAAATTTCGCTTGTTACATCAATAACCACTCCGCTGCCTGCAAAAGAAAACAAAGGCTTCAAAACATAATTTTCTAAATCTGAAGGATAATCTTTCATGTCTTTCAGAAAGAAACTCTGTGGCACATATTTGCTTTTAAAAAAGGGCAACGAAAACTTACTGATGCGAAAAAACCAATTGGGATGCCCAGCCCATTCCACATTCACATCATCTGTAAGGTTATAATCACGTTTAAGATCATCGCGTTGCAACAACTCATCAAAAATAATGCGGTTATAAATTCTTTTAATTGCCGTTTTATTTCCGTTTCTCATGTAATACAACTGCCGCCCTTCCTTTATCACCTTTGATATGCAAACAGGGGTAATGCCAGTATGCGTTTGCGTTTCCCAGAAGTCTATCCATGTTTTTTGTTTCTCCGGTTCTATTTCCAGCAACACAACATTTTCTGGCGCATGCGTTCCAAGCAACACTTGGCGCATCCGGTCGCGGTAGGTTTCCGTGGTGTATCCGTTAAAGAGATGCGAAAATCCTTGTGGCACATAAAAATGCTCAGCGTATTTACGAGGTAACAAATCCTGCCAGAAGAAAAGAGAAGCAAAAGCCTGCAACTCTATCAACTGAGGAAGAAAGTTACCGTCAGCATCCTTACAAATGGCAAAGTCAATGGCAATAAAATGCGGAGTTTTGTTTTCACCTTTTACAAAAAGATTGGAAGGGATGGCATTGTCTGATGCCTTTAAATATTGCTGCGACAATACTGTTTTTAAGATATCGTTTCCTGCTTCTATCAGTCGCTCTTTGAGGTCGCGCGAAATAAAAACCGGTGATTCAGCAATACGAAATTCCACCTTCCTGTTATACAACTCATCAAACTGCGCAACAAAGGCTTTGTACTTTTCTTCGCTAAAAAGTTCATTGTATTTTTTTCGAAACAATCCGATCATAAGAAATGATTTATGCCTTCAAAACTAAAAAAATTATTGAGCGGGTTGCACACTGCGCTTCACAACTCTTAGGGATTACCATACAACAGCAATGTTATGCAGCAATAGCCTCATCTGTATTGGGCGTTTTTCGCTTCAAAATAAACGCGCTGATTAAGGTAACGATTAGTCCAAGCGGCAAAATTTCAGCGTAAGTAAGCAGCACCACAAAAAATGGGTTTTTATACATTTTCTGATACGGCTTCATTTCAGCCATTAGCTTTTCAATTTCAACCTCGCTAGCCCCCGAAGCCCTCGCCTGTTCAATGGTATGAGCTATATATTTTTCGAGGTAATCGGGCATCATAAAATTATACACCAACAGCCAGGTGATAACGTACATGGTTGATGCAATAAGCGTAATGAACAAACCGGTTTTAAAAGCAGAGCCAAAGGAAATAACGCCACTGCAATAGTTGTCGCGGTAATTTTTTACTCCCACAAAAACAAAGGCAAAAGCAATGAGCATGGAGGTGTAACCCATCCACATGCTGCCAATAAAATCAGGATTATGCTTGTGATAGATCATGGTCACCGTCATAAATGCTGAAACAATACCTCCGGCTATTAAGCCAAAAACCCATACATTTTTTTTCATTTTTTTATTTCTTTAATGTTTACGGCTGCAAATGAAAAGTGTATTTACCATTTAACCGTCATACTTTAGGGTGATTAGCGAGTATAAATCTCGTTTTTAATACTAAAGCATGAACAAAATTATGAAATGATAGAAAGCTGACGCGCCTTTTCGACTGCCTGCGTTCTTCGTTTAACATCCAATTTTTCAAACAGGCGTGACGAATGGGTTTTGATGGTGTTGAGAGAAAGAAAAAGTTTCTCTGCAATTTCGCTGTTACTGCATCCATCAGCCATGAGTTGAAGTACTTCAATCTCGCGGCTGCTTAAACCAAGTTGTGTCACAGCATCCTGATTAACAAAAAAGTTATCTGTACTTTTTACATATATCTTTTTTTCTACAACTACCATTTCTGTTTTAGGCTTTGCCAGTTTCAAAGCCAGCCAAACGCCAAGCAGCGTAAATATCAAGGCTATAAAACCAATGTACACTTCCATGGCATGGCTAAATACAACAAAACGTAATTCCAGAAAACGTAGCAATAATAGCAGCAAGGCCATAGCAATGCCATAGAGGAGAGTGCTTTTGTGAGAAGCAAAATATAAAAAAATGTTTTTTAAAGAAATAACCCGTTGTGCCGGCATGCAACAAAGGTAATTACTATTTCAATTTGTGATAACCTAACGAGTGCTCCACTCCTTTGCCAGTTGAGGCAAAAGATATTCAATGGCATCAGACAAAAAAGATGGAATGATGGCATGGTGGGTAAGTTCAATCTTATTCGGGTCGCTGAGGTAGTCAATCATCTGATCGTATTTCTCGCGGCCATATTGGGTAATGATCTTATCTTTTTTATCGGGTCTTTCAAAGTAGCGGTACATCCCTTCTGCATCGGCTTCGGGATGAAACTGCACGCCAATGATCTCTTTACTGAAACGGATGGCCATTAGTGCGCGTTCATATGGTACATGGGGGCGCGCTTTTTCAAGACATAATATTTTCGCACCCATACTCTCCACCTTTGCCATGTCAGGCTCTACCACCTGCCATTCGCGCGAGTCAACAGCATAAAAAGGATCGGGCAAACGCTTCACCAGCGGATCGAGGTTGCCTTCAAGTGTTTTGTGCATAGGGAAAATACCGAATGATGGAGAATGTCTTTCATTTACTTTTCCAAGCCCATAATGATGAGCCGTCATTTGAAAAGAGTGACAGATCAAAAAAGCATATTTCTTTTTTGCACCCGCCTGCTTGTTGTTATTGATGATGCCATCCCATAACTGAAAAAACGGAGTTTCCCAGGTTTCGCCTGCAGGCAGAGGATTACCCGGCCCACCGGAAGAAATGTAAATATCGAAATCGAGACCGGGAACATTGTTCTCCAGGCGCACATCAAAAACTGTATAATCAACAAACCGCTTAAACCTATCGAGTATGGCTTTTATACTTCGCATACCTTCGTTGGGCTCACCGTTGTACATATCCAAAACGGCAACTCTTACAGGACCATTCATCATTTTACTACGCTTTTCTCCTTTTCTACGTTTAACCCTATATTTGTTTCACTAATTATAAAGTCCACCACTTTTTTTAGATCACCAGTCTCTTCAAAAACGGCCAATTGCCTGTCGGCACCCGTTCCGTTCTTCATCATGTCGGCTACGGCCTCCACTTCCTGGCGCGAGCCTAACTCATCTACCACGTCATCAATAAAATCAACTATTTCATGAATGAGTGATTTGGTGGATACCTCCTGCTCTTTTCCAAAATCAATAAGCTTATCGTCAATACCATATCGTGCAGCGCGCCATTTGTTTTCGTTAATAAGCGCACGGGAGTACATCCTGAAACTCAGGTTTTGCTGCATGAGGCGATATAGTTTTGCAATAATGCCTTGCATGATGGCGGCCAGCGTAATTGTTTCTTCAATGCGCATGGGGATATCGCAAATGCGAAACTCAATGGTGTTAAAAAACGGATGCAGACGTATATCCCACCACACTTTTTTAGCATTGTCCATGCAATTGGTTTTCACCAACAACTTAATGTACTCATCATACTCAGATGCGCTGCTGAACTCATCAGGAATACCGGTGCGCGGAAATTTATCGAACACCTTGGTGCGGAAAGATTTAAAGCCTGTGTTACGTCCTTCCCAAAAAGGAGAGTTGGTGGACAGCGCAAAAATGTGAGGCAGGAAATAACGTGCCTGGTTCATCAGGCGAATGCCTACTTCCCTATCGTCAATTCCTACATGCACATGTAATCCGAAGATCAGGTTACTACGTGCAGCATCTTGCATTTCACGAATAATTTCTTCATAACGTGGGTGATCGGTAATAAGTTGATCTTGCCAGCGTGAAAAAGGGTGTGTACCTGCCGCTGCAATTTGCAGCCCTTGTTTAGCGGCAAGCTTGGCCACCATTTCTCGAAGGTAGGTAACCTCCACACGCGCTTCTTTTACGTCCTTACAAATGTTGGTGCCCACTTCCACCACGCTTTGGTGCATCTCTGCTTTTACCTGCTCTTTTAACACAATTTTTCCACCTTCAACAATTTGGTGCATGTGTGAGCGCAGTTCGCGTGTTACAGGATCAATGACCTGAAACTCTTCTTCAATACCTAAAGTAAATGAAGGAAGGGCTAAGTTTTTGCTGATGTTTGCCATATAAATTTATAAAAAAAGGATGTTTTATTTTGCCATCATATTTTCAACAGCAGCATCCATTACCTGCTTGTTGATGATAGATCCCTGAGCTGCATTTTTAAGGAAAGAACCCCATGTTAAATTATCAGCACCTTCTTTATGGGAAAGGGCTTTTTCTATACACATGTTGGTAACAGCATTTATAACCCATTCAAAATTTTCTTTACCTACACTGTCCACGTTGGCATCGGGAACGGGATTGCAGAAGTCAATGGCATAAGGAATGCCATCGCGCACAGCAAACTCAACCGTGTTAATATCATAACCCAAGGCATTGCACAGTTTAAGGGTGTATTCGTACACAATATCATAAATGCCTTGATCGGCCATTGGCCCTTCAACCACATAACGCAAGTGATGAGGGTTGCGCGGTTCGTAACGCATAATTTTTACTTGGTTTCCTCCAATGCAATAACAGCGGAAATAATGATCGAACGTAATTTCTTCCTGCAACAGCATCACCAATTGACCTGTTTCCTGATGCTTGGTGTAAAAATCAGCCGGGTCGGTGCATTTGTACACATTTTTCCAGCCGCCACCAGCAAAAGGTTTCATGTAGGCAGGAAAGCCAATGTATTGGAAGATGCCTTCCCAATCGAGCGGCATTTTTAAATTGCGGAATGAGTTTGCATTGGTATCAGGCGGATGAACATTGCTGGGCAGCAATACTGTTTTAGGAACAGGCACACCAATTTTTGTGGCAAGGCAGTTGTTAAAAAATTTTTCATCGGCACTGTTCCAAAAGGGGTTGTTTAAAACTGCCGTACCACAGATGGCTGCATTCTTTAGCATGCCACGGTAAAAAGGAACATCGTGAGAGATACGATCCACAATCACGGCATAATCCATGGGCGAAC
>JAYTNW010000253.1:0-7891 GCA_043748115.1 Bacteroidota bacterium
GACACTACTACTGCCGGAGTTATCAACGGCAACAAAATCAATATTCAGGATTTTGAAGCGAGGGTGCAAAAAAATGTAGATAGCTACAAGCTTAGTCAAAACAAAGACCAAGTGGATCAGCAAATGCAGGATCAACTTCGCGACCAAACATGGGGACAGTTGCTGAACGAAGAACTGGTGGGTAAGCAAATTGCCAAAACAGGTTTAGTGGTTAGCGCTGACGAATTGTTTGACATGGTGCAGGGCAACAATATTCATGCGCAAATTAAACAAGCTTTTACTGATCCTAAAACGGGACAGTTTGATAAAAACAATGTGCTTCAGTTTTTAAAAAATATGGACAATGATCAAACTGGTCGTACCCGTGCACAGTGGGTTAATTTTGAAAGCAGTATTAAAGAAGAGCGATTGAGTCAGAAATATTACGACCTCATTAAAAAAGGATTGTACGTTACCAATGAAGAAGCAAAACGCGACTACACCAATAAGAACCGTAGTGCAGCTGTGCGTTATGTAATGCTTAGCTACAACTCGATAACCGATAGTACTGTAGTATTAACTGATGCCGATCTTAAAAAAGCCTATAACGAGAATATAGAGAAATACAAACAAAACGAAGAAGCAAGAAAAGTAGATTACATTACGTTTGATGTTTTACCATCATCTGATGACCGTTTGACCGCAGAAAAAGCGATTAACGAAATGGCAGCTCCTTTTCAGCAAGCAACAGATGACTCCATGTATGTGGTACAGAATTCTGATATGCCTTTGGATAACAGTTAT
This sequence comes from Bacteroidota bacterium, assembly GCA_043748115.1. Classification (GTDB taxonomy): domain Bacteria; phylum Bacteroidota; class Bacteroidia; order AKYH767-A; family OLB10; genus OLB10. The sequence continues at coordinate 784 of JAYTNW010000253.1, forward strand.
CACACCAGAGGAACACTTTCACCAATAATTGACAGCGCTATGTTTACTGCGTCAATTGGATACACGGTTGGCCCGTATGTAGAAAATAATGCTTACCACATTGCAAAGCTCACGGCATTTAAATTTACTCCCGACTCAGTGCAGGCACGTCACATATTATTTAAAACAGAAGGTAAAGACACTCTTGTGGTAAAAGCGACCGCTGATAGTATTTTTAAACTCATAAACAGCGGAAGCAAGTTTGATCAGTTTGTTGGTTTGTCAGAAGATCCGGGATCGGCCATGAAAGGTGGAGACCTGGGCTGGTTTAAATCAGGAGCAATGGTGCCTGAATTTAACGACTACTGCTTTAACAACAAGCCAGGGTCAATGGGATTGGTAAAAACACAGTTTGGTTACCACATCATTAATGTAACAGGCCAAGGCGCTACTTCAAAAACAGTAAAAGTAGCCATGGTTACACGCAAAATAGAGGCGAGTTCTAAAACATACCAAGGCATTTTTGCAAAGGCAAATGATTTTGCAGCAAAAAATTCAGCTGGTGATACCTTTGAAAAATCGGTAAAAGAAGAAGGGCTTAACATGAGAAACATTGAACGCCTTACAGAAAATGATAAAAGCGTTCCCGGCCTTGATAATGCACGTGAACTTATTCGTTGGGCATTTAAAGCTAAAAAGAATGAAATTTCTAAGCCGTTTGAATTTGGTGATAAATTCGTAGTGGCACACTTGGTGCAAATTAAACCCGAAGGAACACAGGCTATGGAAGATGTAAAAGACCAGGTGGAGATTGAAGCGCGTAAAAACAAAAAGGCTGAAATGCTGATAGAGAAAATAAATAACAGCGGTGCAGCAGCAAGCCTTGATGGGTTAGCAGCCAAATTAGGTCAGCCGGTACAGACTATTGAAACGGTAACGTTTGCATCACCCTATTTACCCAACATAGGCGCAGAGCAAAAATTAGTAGGAACTATTTTTGGATTGACCAAAGGAAAGGTTTCTAAGCCGGTGCAAGGTGAGCAAGGAGTGTTTGTGGTACAGGTTAACGATTTTAAAGAGCCTGCACCTGCAACAAATCTTGCTGATAGCAAAAAGCAAATAGAATCACAATTGGGCGGCCGCTCGCAATATGAATCTTTTAATGCCTTGAAAGAAAAAGCTAAAGTAAAAGATTATCGTGGAAAATTTTATTAATGGAGATGTTTCATTAATTAGTTTGATTTGAAAACAAAACGGGCTTTAGATGTTTATTCATTTAAAGCCCGTATTATTTAACATGGAAAAAGAAAAAGTAAAGTATTGGTTTAAGCGCATTGGCGTTGCAGGCTTTTTGTTTTTCCTGATCAAAGGCCTTATTTGGCTGGCTGTGATTTTTGGCGCGGCAAAGTTTTTTAAGTAGGCAGCACCTATTTATTTTTTTCCTACTTTTATTTTAATCTTTGAGCATGCAGTAAAAAATTTACTGCCTTCAAAAAAATTGATATTGCTGATCGCGGCATACCATAAAAAAGATAATAAAATAAAATGAAAAAATTCTTAGCACTTACCGTCACTATTTTTTGTTTCGGGTTTAATGCATTTACCCAAGTTCCTTCTTACACCGTAAACGTTGGAGGAGTACCAGGGACAGGATATTATTTTATATCTCCTTTAGCCAATGGTGGCAGCGAAAATCTTCACGTACTCATTGATTCTATTGGCAGACTGGTTTATTATAAGCAATTCTTTGGGCCAAATACATTCGACTTTAAACTACAACCAAACGGACTTATTTCATATGCCCGCCAGTCGAAATTTTATATGATGGACAGCACGTTTACCATAGTGGATTCGGTTTCCTGTAAAAATGGAGTGGCTACTGATTTTCATGATATGCAGATACTACCTAATGGGCATTTCCTGATGATGGGTGATGAAACGGTTAATATGGACTTAAGCAGTTATAATTATTTCCTTCAGAACAATTCTCCCGGTAGTGTAAATGCAAGTGTTTTGTGCCTGGTAATTCAAGAGTTGGATGCAAATAAGAATGTTGTGTTTGAGTGGCACTCTAAGGACTATTTGGCTTTTGATGGGGCGGATCAATTTTGGCTCAATAGCCCATCGAATGTAGATTGGACACACTCCAATGCAATTGAGATGGATACAGATGGTAACATATTTGTGTCATCAAGACACTTTAACGAGATCACTAAAATAAACAGAGCTGATAGCACTGTTATGTGGAGACTAGGAGGAAAAAATAACCAGTTTACATTTACAGGTGACACCATTCCTTTTTATGGACAGCACGATATCAGGAGAATAGCAAATGGGAATATAACATTATATGATAACGGAAACCATGTTGTGCCTCACGGAGCAAGGGCATTGGAGTATCAACTTGATGAGGTTAATAAAATTGCTGAGTTAAAATGGAGCTATACATACGATTCATCCATGTTTGCTTACGCTACCGGAAATGTGCAGCGCCTCCCTAACGCCAACACTTTGATCAATTATGGAGTTAATCAGAACACAAGAAACATTTATTTTAATGTTGTCGATTCGTTGGGAAACACCCAGGTTGAGTTCTTTTTTGATGATACGTTGTTTAGCTATCGCTCCTATAATTTTGAGCTGCCTTACAGCCTTCCACGCGTGCAAATTACTTGTTTTGACTCGTCTGGAGTCAAGTACCTTGATGCAGGTGCTGGACACAATAAATACATTTGGAGTACCGGTGATACAACACAAACAATACCAGTCAGCACCACAGGCAATTATCATGTGTTTGTTCCTTTTGGCCGTGGAGGTTTTTTATGTAGTCAGGTGCTGGCCGTTGGTAATGTTAGCGATCCCTGCAGTACAGGTTTGACGGAAATGTTAACCTACAACGGGGCTAACATTTATCCTAATCCTGTGCATGATGTACTGAGGGTTAAACTAAGCAATGAACTTTCCAGTACCACAAAGCAGGTGACAATATGTGATGCAAGCGGGCGCAAAGTACTTACTTCGCCAATATCCTATGTTGAAGGAGAAATTGTTTTTAATGTTGCATTTCTTGATGACGGCCTTTATTTGTTGCGCATAAACAACACGGTGACGCGTTTTGTAAAAGTGCATTAATCATTTAACAGAATGAAATAAAAAACAGGAGTTGTACCTCCTGTTTTTTACGCAACGGTTAAATAAGATTAAATTTCAAAGTTAAAGGGAAAAATTTTATTTCGCGGGGTTCTCATCAAAATTTACCATCCAGTTGATTCCAAATTTATCTTGGAACATTCCGAAATAAGCACCCCAAAACGTTTTGTTCATGGGCATAGTTACTTTGCCACCGGCAGACAGGCTGTTAAATAATTTATCTGCTTCCACTGTGCTTTCTGCATTGATGCTAATGGCAATGTTATCGCCCATTTTAGGCACACCTCCAAAAGTTTCCAGTGCATCAGAGCCCAATAAATTTGTTTCCTTGCTAATGGGTAACGAAACGTGCATGACCTTGTTTTTTGCTTCTTCAGGCACAGGTTGTTCGCTGGGCATTTCGCCAAAGCGGCCTATATAGGTAAACTCTCCACCAAAAACCGAGAGGTAAAAATTGAAAGCATCTTCGCAGTTGCCGTTAAATGTTAAGTAAGGATTGATAGCCGCCATTGTATTGTTGTTTTAATTTGTTGTAGCCGCAAAAGTAAAAAAGGATACATGTGGTTTTTGTTAAAATATATTAAGAAGGCTGATTGGAGTTGTTTGAAAGGTGCTGGAATAATACTTTCACAGGATCAATTTAACCGAAATTATAAAATCTAATACTAAGAAATTATTTTATAATTTTAAAAATTAATATTCGGATATCAAAGGCAAGAAAATATTTTAAAAATAATGACAACAAATAACATAGCTCTTCACAGAGTAATAAAAGCAACTCCCGAAAAGGTTTACCGAGCATTTACCGAAGCCAATGCAATGGCAACGTGGATGCCTCCATACGGTTTTACTTGCACCGTGCATAGTATTGATCTTACGGTAGGAGGCAATTATCGAATGACGTTTACCAATTTTTCTACCGGCAACGGACACTCTTTTGGCGGAAATTTTTTAGAAATAAAACCAAATGAGTTTTTAAAATATTCAGACAAGTTCGAAGACTCTAACCTGCTAGGAGAAATAATCACTACTGTGTGGTTAACAAAAGTATCGTGTGGTACGGATGTTAAGATAACGCAAGAGGGTATTCCTGCTATGATACCTACAGAGATGTGTTACTTAGGCTGGCAGGAGTCATTGGAAAAGCTTATTAAGTTAGTGGAGCCGGTGATACCGGATGCATAAGCATGTTTGGCAGCACACGATGATTAGATTTTTGTCGTGTAATGAATGTGTATGAGTCATGAGCCGACAGGCTGAGGGTTAAACTGTTTTTCATGGGCTTGTTTTTCTGTTTTTTATCATCGCTAAAATTAAAGACATAGGCTTGCTGATCAATAAAAGAAGCAGTACTTTTTAAAAACAATCCTGTTGCATGCTTAATCCAGCAAAAAGTTTTAGCTTTTAGAAATGGAAGAGCCTCAATGCACGGCATGGTTGTAAAATATGATGCCCTGTTAAAGGCATAATAAAGGTCACAGTGTCAAGGTTATTGGAATGCCGAAGGATTAATGAAATTACTTTTTTGCTTTACTTTTTTCTTTGGCAGCTTTTTCCTTTTCTTTCTGAGCATTTTTCTTGGCTGTTTCAAGAGCCTTTTCAGCATTTTTAAGTTCTTTCTCTAACTGCGCCAATTGCTTGCTTTCATCCTTTAGCTGTAGGTCAAGATCTTTTATCTGTTGTTTGTTGTCGTCTATTTTGGCTTGTATGGCTTCAATCTTGTCCTGTTTTTTTGATTTTTTTGCCGTGCTTAACTGGCTTTTAAATTTGTTTTTATCTGCCTGCAGCTTGTCGTAGCGCGAGTTGTTTTTTTTGTTTTCAAGGGTTTTGGCTTTAAATAAAGCTTTAGCAGTGTCGCGTGCGGCTTGCAATTCTTTTATTTCAGTGTTGCCGCCTTGTGGTTTTTCTTCTTCCTGCGCAAATGCTGTTGATGAAAATAAGAAAACGATAATTGCTAAAAATAATTTGTTCATACCTGAATGTTGTTTGTGTTTGCTGCTACCAAAAGTAAAAAAAATATGAACAATAGGTTTCGTAACAGCAATTGATTTCAAGCAGCGTGCGCAGAAAGGTGTAGTTTGAGGATAGACTTGATGCAAATATTTTCTTTTTTGATTTTCTCGTTTACCTGTCTTATCCCTCTATCCTATAAACCCTTTTTTGGTATGGTTGCTATCGCAGTATGGTTTGTTTTGGGAATGCCCACAGCGGCACAAGGCAGTTACATTTGTCTTGGAGGTTTCGTTACCGGCAGCGTCTTTTATTACAATGTTGCCATGCACGAGAAGTGGTCCATTGGGTGCAGCCTCAATTTTTGTTTGTGGAGGTGGCACATTAGCATCTTCGGGTTTTTGGTTGTTGTAATAAAAACTTAAAGCACCACTGGGGCATTTTTTTACCTGTTCCACCATTTTTTCTGTAGGTGCGCCTTCAGGTTTTATCCAGGGTTTTTCTCGCGGATTAAAAACTTCGGGAAGTCCGTTGTTGGTCCAGCAAATTTTTGAGTGAATGCATTGTGAGGGCTTCCACACAATGGTGACTTCTCCGTTAGTATAATTTTTTGTTATGTCTTTTTCCATGGGTTAGCGATTTAAAATGTGTTGCAGCATTTTTGTACATTGAATTTAAAAGCAAAGATTGTCAATGGACGTGGATTTTTTTGGTTTTGTTGTTAAAGATGCGCCTTAAGTTTTTCAAGAATTTTGTTGGCACTGTCGTCTGTATATCTGCCATAACCATTTACCAGCAATCCCTTTATATCATGTTCTGCCGAAGAAATGGCATACAGAATGGCCTGATCTGCCGGGTTTTCATCCTCATCAAAGCGAAAAGATTTGTCAATAACGAATTCGTCTGAGGTCAGTCGGTGTTTACCTTCTGTGCACACTAAGCAATTTTCTTCTAAATTAAAATCAACAATATATCCCTGCTGTTTTAAAGCGTTTATAGCTTGAGTAAAGGTATCGTAACTTTCCATTTTGAAATCTTATTTGTGTAAATAGTTTTAATATTTTAAAAGAGTTGTTGATAAAGAATAACAAATTGGGATAGAAAATTGTTAGCCTAAATTTTTTTCGCCTTTTGCTCTCGCAGCATTTCAGGATAGCCCAGCCCTTTTAAAAAAGCATTTAGACTTTGCGCAATTCGTTTGGCTTTGGTTTCTTCGGTTTTTGCACTTTCTATCCATTTTGAAAAATAGTTTTGATGCGATCGTGTTAGCGTGTTAAAGAATTTATGGGCTTCAGGCTCATCGCTTATGCAATCCATAAACTCGGTGTTGAGTTTATATTCTGTTTTGTCACAGCTTAGTTCAACCGTAATCATGGCACCGTGACGTTTGCCTAATTTTTTTCTGTCGTCACCGTTTATCGTTAATATAAATTCGCCATTTCCCATAGGGAGAATACTCTTACCTGAAAACTTATAACTGTCTAATTTCCCTTTTACACGAAATCCTTTTTTGTCACCGGGTTTTAATTGCTGCACCACATCAGCAGGAACCACAATGTAGGTCCATCCTGTTTTTTCGCCCATTTTTTGAAAGCGTAAAATGGTGGTGTTATACTTTACCATGAGTGCAATTTTAGTAAAATAAATCTATGGAAAATAAACCAATCTTTTCACATAAAGCTATAAATTTCCTTGCGAATTTATTTTACTTAGCATTGGAGTCATTTATTTGCGATCAAATACAAGTGATTTTTAATGCAAAGGGAAATGATAAGGATATTCAAGTTTTCACCAATCTCGCTCCTCATTCTGCAAACTTCTGATAACAGAAGGAAGTGCTGTCAACTACAATCTTCCTTTTCGCGATTTTATTGAAAGCTTTTATATTCTTTTCAAGCAAAAAAAATAGTGTAACGATGTGAAATATTTTTTATGCGCAAGGGAAAGTGTTGGACTGGTTAGTGTGCATGGTGATCGCAAATGCAAACGAGTTTGTTTTTTGTAAAGTGGAATACAGCACCAACGTAAG
>JAYTNW010000254.1:0-8862 GCA_043748115.1 Bacteroidota bacterium
GCATGAAAAAGCGCTCCGTATTTTTGAAGAATTAGATGACAGGGAACAACTTTCAATTTCCAATTTTTACATTGGCAACTGCTATAACTGGGCTGATGAGTTGGATGTATCATTCAACTACCTCGACAAAAGTTTAAAAATAGCAGAGAAACTGCGAAAACCAGATTCGAAAATAAGACCATTAGGAAGCCTCGGCATTTTATTTACCAAACAACAAAAATATGATCAGGCTCTTGATTATTTTTTTGAAGCGATTGACAATTGCAACCTCTCCGGCAATGCAAGGGTAAAATGCGATCTGCTGAAAAGCTTGGGCAATCTTTATAACCAGATAGGAAAACATGATGACGCTATTAAAATACTTTTAGAAGCAAAAGAGCTTTGTTATCAGTTAAAATTAAAGCAACCCACACATTTGGTTCACCAATTTTTGTCGGATGCTTATGCTGCGACCAAAAATTTTAAAGAAGCTTATCACCACCACACGCTTTATCATAATTTGAACAGGGAAATACTTAACGAAGAAATAAACCTAAAATCACGCGGTTTGCAGTTAAGATACAATGTTGATGAGCTGAAAAAAGAAAAACTAATTGCCGAACAATCACTGTTGTTAAAGGATGCTTTTTTAGCAAACGTAAGCCACGAATTCAGAACACCATTAAACGGCATTATTGGCATGGCAGGCTTGCTAAGTGAAAGCCCACTATCAGGCGAACAGGTGAATTTTGTTCAGACCATAAAAGACTCTGCATACCAATTGGTGGACAGCATTGACGACATACTTGATTATGCCAGAATTAACACCGGCCAAGTAAAACCGTTGGATGCTGAAATGAACATCCTGAAATCAATGAACGATGTTTTACAAAAACTGAAAGACAAAACCGGAAATAAAAGAACATTTATTCTTGAAACGGATTTTGAAGAAAACCCGGTAATCATTAGTGACAACAGCATTATTCAAAAGGTAATATACAACACACTATTTTTTGGCTGCGCCTATTCAAGTGGCGAAAAAATAAATTTGAGTTGCTACCACACCAGCAACAAACTTTTTTTTAATGTGAAGTTTAACATTCCCAACAAAAAAAGTTTTCAGAATGTGGACGATGTTTTTGAGCTGAACAATCCGCAATTTAACCAAGCAGGACTTCATGGCTACGGGCTGGGTCTGTCATTGGTAAATGCCAAAGGATTTACCTCTGTTGCAGGTGGTAAAATATTGCTTAAAACGGAAGGACTAAAATTTAGTTTTGTAATTGAACTTCCCTACAGAACGGTGAAAATTGATGAAAAGCCACCGGTAGTAAAAACAGTTGATCCTGCGGCCAAACCAAAAATATTATTGGTGGAAGACAACAAGATCAATCAATTTTTGGCTAAAACCATGCTGGAGAAACGAGGGTATGTTATTGTTTTGGCATCGGATGGAAATGAAGCTTTAAAAAAATTAAAGAATGATCAGTTTTCACTAATTATCACAGATGTGCAAATGCCGGGAATGGATGGCTATGAACTATCCAGCCATATCAGAAACAAATTAACAGGTCCTGTAAGCACCGTTCCCATTATTGCACTAACGGCCTATGAATCTTCTCTTGAAAAGGAAAAAGCAAAAGAAGCAGGCATGACGGATTACTTAACCAAGCCCTACATTCCGGAACAGCTTTTTGAGATTATCGAAAAAAATGTATCGTCATTCAGTCAATACAATAGCAATGGCAATTCGGCTCATGATCATATTTCTATTGATACGCTGTACAAAGACCTATTGAAATTGATGGGTAACAACAAGAAAGAAACCTCCAAGCTGATTTCCATGTTTAACGAGCAGTTGCCTGAATATATCCAAGACATGACATTATCATTTGAAAATGGCGATATGAATGCGCTTTACAAAGCCGCCCACAAACTAAAATCCACGGTTAAAATTTTCAATATTAATTCTATCACGCTTGCTTTCGAGAAAACAGAAAAGCTTGCTAAGGAAAATAAGCCAGGCAGCGAACTGACTGCGTTAATTAATGAGATCATTCCGCAGCTGAATTATATCATTAAAAAATTATCAGATAAAATAAATGGATAGTTACTTTTTACTTAAGAAATAAATAAGCAACTCCTCAACAGGTTTAACGATTACCTTACCCACCGTAAAATTTTTGACCTGTGCTATTTCTTCCAACAACGGCTTAAAGTGAAAAGCAATACTTCCAATAAAATGAACTGGGTATTGCTTATGCTGCGGATATGCCAAAACACTTGTATCCACAAACTCATTTAAACCTTTACGCAGCAGTGACTGTATGTAAGGATGCTCGGGTTTTTCCGATAAAAATTTCGCAAAAGATGCTAGGTAAACATTAGCGTTTGGTTGATGATAAACATTTTCAATGGCTATCTCTTTACTAATTCGAAATTTTTCATAAAACAACTTGCTTAAATCTTCTGGCATTACTCCATATAAAAAATGAGTTATTAATTTTCTTCCATAAAAACTGCCGCTACCTTCATCGCCTAAAATATAACCTAGTCCGTGATTGGTAGGCTGCATATCATTGCCATTCCAATAGGCGATGTTAGACCCTGTACCTAAAATAGCCACTAACCCAGGCTCATCAAAACAGGCCGCAAGTGCAGCCCCCATCATATCATGCTCCACAAATACATCAGCGCCTGGAAAAAACTGGTCGAATGCATCGGACATGATCTTTTTTCTGTCAGCTCTTGAACAACCGGAGCCGAAAAATTTAATAGTCTTCACTTTCTCTTTATACTCCGTCAATCCGGCACTTTTGTGCAATTGTTCCAACACATAGTCAGTGGTGTGAAAAAACGGGTTAAATCCACCTGTTACAATATCCATTTTAAAATCTTTTCCATCAGAAAGCAACCAGTTGGTTTTAGTGGATCCGCTATCGGCAATAAGTATCATTCTTTATTATTTTTACAAATGTATTATTTCCATCGTTTATCCCACAAGTGGTGGTGAAAGAGGCTCTTGTTTGTTATCAAAAATAAAACAATCGCAGTTGTTAATCCGTTGTAGAATTTGAACATTATTTTTATTAAAATTGTAAGGTAAAATAAATTTTAGACTAACTTCGTTAAGATAAAATCGTAAAAAACTGTAAAAAGAGCCGATGTTGAACAAAAAGGTAAAGATCACAGGAATAGGATTGGCAATGGTCGCTGTACAATTTTCTATGGCGGAAACCACGCTTATTTCCAAAACCGTGTGTGGTGCTAAAGACACCTCCAAAATGATTTTTGTAAGCAATGCAGGGCTTTTTCGGGAACAATGGGACACCCTTCCGCAAGTGAAATTTTGGCAGCAGGTTGTTAATTTAAATTCTGACACCGCCATTATCAACATTGCCGCCTCGCGTACGCCAGTGCAAAAAATTGCGTTTGCCGACTGGACTTGCCGTAAGGAATGCGATAAAGATGAGTTTAAAAAATTTGTTTGCCTTGCCAACAACCTTGACACTTTTACCACGCTATATGTTACCTCAGGAAAAAAGGAATTTTACGAATACAAACGTGTAATACCAACCATTAGCCAATCTGTTATAATTTTTAATAACAACAATGTAGATCCTTGGTATGCTCAAAGTATTTTGTTAATAGAAAATCCCGGTAAAAACCACAACAAATCCTACGTGGGCGCCAATGGCCCATTTCAATTGATGAAAGATGTGGCGCGAAATTTCGGACTTCGTGTAAATAGCAAAGTAGATGAACGCACCAATCTTTCTAGAGCTGCATATGCTGCTTCGCAATTGTTAAAAAAGGCTTGCATTCCAAAAGTAAAAGCCCTGCTTGACTCACATGGAATTGCTTATCAAGAAACCGATCTTTGGTTTAGACTTTTAGTGTTACACGCGTATCATGCCGGACCGGGCAATGTGGCTTGCGTTATCAATCAGTTAAATCCTGATAAAGGAGGCATTGACTTGTTTACCAGAATTTGGCAAACGGAATGTGGTGGGTTTAAAAACGAGTCACAAAACTACTCGCAAATTGCACTTGCCAACTTAGCTACGTTTGAACAGTACATTAACCAGCACGCAGACTCTGTGTGGCTGGTGGATGGCGAACGTCAGTTTGCTACCTATAAGAAAACAAAGAATGGATCTTCCGCTGACATTGCTTCGCTTAAAAAAACAATGGAAGGTTATAGCGATGACCTTATGGATGGCACCATAGGAACGGACTTTTTTATTTCACGAATGGAAAAAATTCAAAAAGAGTTAGCTTCCTTCAAAAAAACAGAGAAGATTATAGGCAACGATATTGCCTCGCTCAGTGTTAATCGTTTTCTCGCAATGGGTGGAAGCTTAATGCGTAAACGCCAATTAGACGATGCCATAAAAATATTAAAACTTAATATTGAGCACTATCCTGATTGCCTCACCGCATATGATAGTTTAAGCCGTATTTACCGAATACAAGGTAAAAAACAGTTGGCCACTCTTTACAACGAAAAAAGAGCAGCTATTAAGAACAGCAACTTATAAATTAGATTTTTTGTGAGCGCTGGCGCACAGCTTCAAATAGCATAATGGCCGTTGCCACTGATACATTTAACGAAGCAATGCTACCTTGCATTGGTATGCTAACTTTTTCGTCACTGCGCTTCAGGTATTCTGTTGAAATGCCATCTTCTTCACTACCCATTAAAATGCAACACGGTGTTTTCAAATCGCATTGGTAGTACTCCTGGTGTGATTTTTCTGTAGCTGCAACTATTTTTATTCCGCTTGATTTTAAGTACTCCATGGCCACTTTTAAATTTTTCTCCTTGCAAACAGCCACATTAAACAAAGCTCCAGCAGATGCTTTTATGGCATCAGCATTAATCTGTGCTGATCCTTGTTCAGGAATAATTACTGCCTGAACACCTGCACAGGCGGCACTTCTTACTATTGACCCAAAATTTCTCACATCAGTTACCCTATCGAGCATTAAAAACAAAGGTGTCTTTCCTGTTTCAAAAACCATAGGTATAACATCTTCCACCTTTTGATAGGATAACAGGGAAAGAAAACCAACTACACCTTGATGATTACCGCGAGTTATCCTTTGTAATTTGGGTAAAGGCACCAATTGAAACGTAATGTTGTGCTCCTTTAAAATTTTCTTCAGGTCGTTAATGAGAGGGTTAAAAACATCCTGTTGTATGAACAACTTTTCAATTTCTTTTCCTGCCTTAACAGCTTCTATTACTGCACGTGTGCCGTAAATTAAGTTGTTGCTGTTTTCCGAACTATTCGGTGTTTGGTTTGATGTATTAGTCATGTTGATCTAACGTTTTAAAATAACCTGCTATCGTTCAGTGGTAATTCTTCCTTGTCGCCAATTGTCAACGCCTAAGTACCATACAGGTTCATATGTTTTTAATCGAGTAAGCGAATAATCATTTTCACTAAAAGGATTCCTTCTTTTCTTAAAAGTAAAATTGAGAGGACCAAAACTTTTATAATTTCCATAATCCCAATATTCAGCTTCAGAGGAACGATAGACAGTAAAGGGTGCGCCATAAACAAGGTAAATCATGCCTCTGTCACTTTTCCATCCTTCGAGGTAAGAAGTAAAATAAAGGTTGGCTTCTTGCATACGTGTATAAAATGTTTTGATGAGAAAACGTGCACGTTCTTTACTGCCAGAGAGATCAAGCCAAAAGTCCTCAATGGCATCACGTTTGTTCTGAGCTGCATTCAATTTAGCATATTCCTCTGCGGTGGTGAGGTAGCGCAACGCTTCCACCATAGCCTCTGTGCGGGTAACCAAGGGGTAATCATCATCAAACTTTAAAAGCGCTGCTCCTGTATCCTTTAGCGTATCAGTTTGAAAATAGTAAACACCTTTGTTTAAAGGAATGAGGCCATTATTTGACTTAATGATAAATAGGGTGTCAACTTGACCCGGAGAGAACGCAACGGTACCGCTGCTAAAGGGTGGCAATGCCAAAGGATACGTTTTACGGAAGTGGTGGCAAAACATGTCAACAGGATGGCCTGACTGAACCGACACCAAAGAGGAAGATGATGACACGTGGTTAAAAAGCGGTAAGCCCGTTGCAGTATTCACGAACAAAAAATCCTTAGCACCTTGCTCTTCAACATTTACTTCCATAAATCTTTCAGCATAGGTACCCCGTACAAGATCGTTAAGGCGAACAGCCATCAGATGCGCTTGTTTTCCCTTAATAAAATCGAGCTGCTTGAGAATATAAGCAGTAGTATCTTCTGTATAGGGAGGTGAAAACCGTAAGGAAATACTATCTGTAAATTTTCTTGTCTCATAGGTGGAATAAAACATCAGCCTGAGGTTAAGCTGCGCAACCATTTCTCCTGCATCGTTTCTTTTATAAAGAATGTCCTTAACCGGGAGTTTTAAATACAGCCGCGAGCTATCTTTTGAAAAATGAAACAACACCAATTCCGGGTGCAACTGCTGTAACTCACTTTTATATTGCAGCGACATATCAGTGTTACTAATGCGATGTAGCCCGTCACAGGACGTAAACAAAACAAACAAAAGCAAAAAACAGAAACGCAAATTTCTAGTCATCATTGGCCCTCTCCACTAACTTTTGAGGTAATGCTTTTGAAGTTTTAGCTCCCAATTCTTTCATTTTTTCTGCACGCTTAACGAGGTTCCCTGACCCTTCAAAAAGTTTTTTCATGGCGTCATTGTAGTTAAGTTTGGCATCGTCCATTTTTTTACCAATGGCAATCAGATCTTCCACAAAAGCCACAAACTTATCGTAAAGCTTCCCTCCTTCTTCTGCAATGAGAAGTGCGTTTTTAGTCTGGCGTTCTTGCTTCCAAATGGAGGCAACAGTCCGTAAGGTAGCCAATAGTGTAGTTGGGCTTACGACAATTATTTTTCTTTCCCATGCAAAACTGTAAAGGTCATTATCCGTTTGCAGCGCAAGGCTGAATGCGGACTCAATGGGCATAAACAACAACACAAAGTCAGGTGTGTTAAACTGCTCAGAGGTCTGGTATTTTTTATCACTCAGCCCGCGAATATGCGCTCTAACGGACTCTATGTGTAGTTTGGCAAAACGAAGTTTATCATCGGCATCGGTGGCTGATGTAAAATTATTGTAAGCCAACAAAGACACCTTTGAATCAATAATCAAATGTTTACTATCGGGTAAAAAAACAATCACATCAGGTTTTATTTTATCGCCTTCAACATTTTCTGTTACAAATTGTTTTTGGTATTCACGACCGCCTTCCAATCCCGAAATTTCCAATATCCTATCCAAAACCACTTCACCCCAATCGCCTTGTTTTTTGGTATCGCCTTTAAGTGCTGTCACTAAATTATTGGCATCTTGGCTCAATTGCTTATTGAGATCCAACAAATTTTTTATTTGCTCCTTTAACGATATCCGCTCTGTAGATTCCGCTTTATAGGTCTTATCCACTTTGTCTTCAAAATCCTTTATCTTTTCTTTTAGCGGATTGAGGATAATATCCAAATTTGATTTATTCTGCTCTGAGAATTTCTGGCTCTTCTCTTCTAAAATTTTATTAGCCAAATTCTCAAACTCTGTTTTAAAACGTTGTTGCAATTGCTCTACTTCTTGCTTTTGCTCCATCAACCGCTGTTCTATATTTTGATTGTGGGTTTTGGCCTGTGACAAGTCTGCGGTTAACTGCAAACATTTGCTTCGTTCCTGAGAAAGCACCTGTTCATTTTTACTAAATTGCTCTTTGCTGTCTTTCCACCCCGCTTCGGCCATTGATTTTTCCTTATCCATTTGAGAAAGCCTGCTCTCCACCTCCTTTACCTTGTTGGCAGAAAGCGACAGGGAAATAAAATAAACAAGCACTGCCGTTACCACTATGGTTATAACTAATACCGTTGTTGACATTAAAATAGAAATGATTTATGCGTAGCAAAAATACGGAATTGCCGTGTTAGTTGGTCGCCATGGCAACGACAGGTGGATCAGATTGATTTTTAAACATTTTCTCTCTCTCCGTTCAGGTAAAACTTGTTAAAACTTCACTCTGTCGCATGACGATTTTTTCATATTTTCATACCGAAGTTCAATTACTTATTTAAGCAAAATGGAGTTAAGTTATTGGGAGAAGAATACATTTTTTAAGGATGTTGATGTTACCATTGTGGGCAGTGGCATAGTGGGATTACATGCTGCCATTTACCTTAAAAAAATGCAGCCCTTACTAAAAGTAATGGTTATTGACAGGGGATTTTTACCCTATGGAGCAAGTACCAGAAATGCGGGCTTTGCCTGTTTCGGCAGTGTGTCTGAGTTGTTGGATGATCTTGCACGTGAAGACGAAGATGCTGTTTTTGCACGTGTGGAAATGCGATGGAAAGGGTTGCTTGGGTTGCGCCAGCTTTTGGGTGATGATGCAATTGGCTACGAGCCCAAAGGAGGATTTGAAATTTTTACAGAAGAAGAGCTAGAATTATATAAGAAATCCGCTGATAAAATTGAATCGCTAAATAAAAAAATTAAAAACATAACTGGAAACCAAAACACTTTTACCATTGATAAAGAAAAAGCTGATGCCTCAGGATTTAACTTGGTAAAACATTGCATACACAACCATTGCGAGGGCCAGATTGACACCGGTAAAATGATGCAAGCACTTCTAAAACTTGCACAGCAACATGAAGTGGTTTTGCTAAATGGAATGTACATAAAAAGTTACACAACCAATGGTAACAGCGTTGAACTTTTGACTGATAAAGATTTTTCGTACAGTACCTCTAAACTTCTAATATGTAACAATGGATTTGCTTCGCAGCTATTACCTGAATTAGAGGTAAAACCCGGTCGGGCACAGGTGCTTGTTACCACTCCCATCG
>JAYTNW010000255.1:0-10849 GCA_043748115.1 Bacteroidota bacterium
CTCCTGTGTTCCCGCCAGACAATACGATGAGATGAAAATGCGCAAAGCCACCTGTGAAGAAGAAAACGGCAAATTGCGTAATGAAAACACCAACTATGCTACACAAAACAAAGAATTAAATACCACCAATGCCGATTTGCTAAAAGAAAAAACGCAATTACAAACTGACACCAGCACATTGGGAACTGCGCAAAGAAGACTAACAGCACTATACAATGAGTTAAATAACTCCTACGAAAAACTCATTGCCAACAATGACAGAATGTTGAAAGGCAAAGACGATGAAGCCAAAAAGGTAATTGGTCAGCTACAGATGACGCAGGATGAACTGATAAAAAAACAAGACGAGCTTACTAAAAAAGAAAAACAACTTAACGATCTTACTGAGGAATTAAAGAAACGTGAGGCAAGAGTTAGTGAACTGGAAAGTGTATTAAATAAAAAAGACGAAGATGTAAATGCTCTTAAAAAAGCTGTAAGCGATGCGCTGGTAGGATTTGAAAACAATGGATTAACCATTACCAAGAAGAACGGAAAGGTTTATGTAAGTATGGAAGAGAAACTATTGTTTGCATCAGGCAGCACGGTGGTTGACAAAAAAGGTGAAGATGCTTTGAGGGAAATAGCCAAAGTATTAGAGCAGAATAAGGATATCAATGTGTTAATTGAAGGTCACACCGATAATGTTCCTATTTCGGGAGGCAGCTTGAAGGACAATTGGGACTTAAGTGTATTACGTGCAACCAGTGTTGTGCGCATACTCACAAAAAATAGTAGCATTGACCCCACTCGACTAACTCCGGCAGGTCGTGGATCCTATTTGCCAATTGATGCTGCCAACACCACTGATGCAAGGCGCAAAAACAGGCGGATAGAAATTATTCTTACTCCAAAATTAGATGAATTGTTTAAAGTCATTGGCGGGAACTAACTCCGCTTTTATCACATAAAAAAATCCCCCGTTACAAATAAAGGTAACGGGGGATTTTTATTGAAACATAAGCCTAAACATTTCTCTGTTTTTCTTTATGCTTGGTTATTTGTCTTTTTAAAGCCTCTACTGATTTATCTGCGGCTTGCTCAAAAGTTGCGCATTGCTCACTTGCAAAAAGAATTTTGCCGGGAGTATTTAACTTTATCTCTGCTATCTTATTCTCCTGCGTGACGTTTTTGTCCAATCGTAAAAAAACCTCACTATCTATAATATTCTCATAAAAATGCTTAAGCTTTTCTACTTTCACTTCAATAAAATCAATCAGCTTTTGGTCAGCATCAAAATGAATGGACTGCACTTTAACTTTCATACTCTTCTTAATTTTATACAAAGTCACTATGCAACCCGTTTGCGCGTGTGCTCTGTGGTTCTAATTTATGTGATACGGGTGTTTGCTTTTGAAAGAATAAAATAAAAAAACTGTTTATCTGTTTTCATGAGTAAATATAGCATGTTACGCTTTAGGGTGTGCCTGTTTGTAAATATTTTTTAATTTCTCAATTGTGTTATGCGTATAAACCTGTGTGGCCGCAAGTGATGAATGTCCTAGTATTTCTTTTATGGCATTAATCTCTGCTCCATTATTCAACATCTGTGTAGCAAAAGTATGTCTTAATACGTGGGGGCTTCTTTTCTCACTTGTGGTTACTTGTCCTAACATCTTTGTAACTAAATTATAAACGAATTTCGGGTACAATTTGTTACCCTTGTCCCCCATAAAAAAAACAGGTTCTAATTCATTTTTAACACATGCCCTGTTTCGTTCATGAAAATACTCGTCAATTTGTGTCTTTAGCTCAGGCGTAATAGGAATTATTCTTTCCTTGTTTCTTTTTCCCAGCACTTTAACGGTGAGGTTGTGCAGATCAACATCTTTATCGGTGAGGTTGATGAGTTCAGACAAACGCATTCCTGTCTGGTAAAAAAGATTGATGATGAGCTTATTTCTCAAACCGGGAAAACCGGGCTCAAATTCAATACCATCTAATAGCGTGTCCATGTCTTTTTGCGATACAAAAACCGGTAATTTTTTGCTCACCTTGGGCGCAATTATTTTAAGCATTGGATTGTGCTCAACTGCCTTTTCTCTCAAAAGAAATTTATAAAGAGATTTTAACGTGGAAATCTTCCGGTTAACGCTTCTGGAATCCAGCTTTTGTTCCATGAGACTTACCACCCAACTGCGTATAAAAAAATGCGTGATGGAACCAAGGTCGTTTACTTGGTAGGTTTGGTTTATAAAAGAAAAAAACTGCTTAAGGTCATTACCATAAGCAGTTAATGTGTATTTTGAGTACCGTTTTTCGTACTGTAAATGGCGTAAAAATTTTTGATAAGGCACAACTACACGTTTAGGTCAAATTAAACGTATAATTAGTTAAGTAATTTCAATTACAACCCCTGTTTTACTTGTTTTTCAAACAGGTATTGTTCAAAAATTACATAGCTCCTTCTGCTTCTAATCGTTGAAGATTGGTGCGGTGAATGGCCTTTTTTACCGTAGTTCTACGAGTGATTGAGGGTTTCTCAAATGCCTGACGTGCACGCAGTTGTTTTACCACTCCGGTTTTTTCAAATTTCTTTTTGAATTTTTTTAAAGCCTTGTCAATCGGCTCGTTGTCTTTAATCGGAACAATGATCATGTAATTCTATTCAATTATTTGGGAGCGCAAATATATACTTTTATTCTACATATTTACTATATTCAGTATTATTTTATGCCTAAAAAGGCCTTCGCGACCCAATCCTACGTGAATACTTTATCATCTCATTTTCAATTATTTAGATCATCAATAAACATGCATAGATGAGGTAGGAAAGCAAAACGGCTACCGGAAATTATCCGGCAGCCGTGTAAAATTCAGGTTCTCAGCCTTCTTTATTACTGTTTTACAAATTTAACTCTTAATGTTTGGTCTTTTGTGGTAATGGCAACCATATACAATCCGTCCGCAAAAATCGAACCATCAATAGCAATGGTATTTAAACCTGCAGATAAATGAGTGGTAAAACCTTTCACTTGGCGGCCGTTTAAGTCTGATATGGATACTTCTGCATTTTGCTGGCTTGTTGATGTGAATACCATACGTGCGAGACCCATAATAGGATTTGGGTAAATGCCCATTACACTTAGTGAAGAGCCTGCTTGATCCTGAATTCCAACCGTTCCTAAAAATTCTTTCGTAAAATAATAATTGCCTGTTGTTGAACCGTCAAATCCCGTAAAAACGACTTTCCATTTTCCTGCATTTCTGTCTATAACAAAATATACAGTGGAGTCACTAATAACAAATGAATTGGAATTAAAATCATACGTTTTCCAGTCATATCCAATAACATTATTGTCAAAAGAATTAGTGAGGCCTGCATCATCTGCTGTGGTAACATCATTAACAGGATAAGCTTTTACCACTTGCACGCTGTCATTGGTTAACACCCCGGTAACTTTATAGCTGATAGGGTTAATTGACCAATACTGCTGAAAGCACAAATCCCAGTTATACTTCACCGGTTCGCGATCAATAAACTGATCGTTTTGAATGGAATAATAGCCAAAATTTTTTCCTGTATAATTCACCTTTTGAAACTGTCGAATTATTTCGTTTGTGCCATCAAGATCAGCAACATGGAAGGTGTAAATGGCATTGGCTAAGCTTTCAATCATCATTTTTTTAACCACACCGTTGTTCAGTTTTATAAAATAAACCGAATCACCGGAAACAATGTGTGTGGCAAAATCATAAACACCCCAACTAAGATCAAACGGGTTAGCCGTATCAGCAGTAGTGTTAAATGCTCCCGCAAAAATGTGTGCATCGTTATTAAAAAACTCTGCGGTGGTCATTCCAGCAGTATCTGAGGGCACCATGGACGACCACTCTGAAATGCTCTTGGATGCATCATAAAGTTTAACGTTGTTTTTACCATTGATGATGATGGCAGCTTCAAAACCGGAAACCTGAAAACCAAGATCCCAATCGGTATTTGAAACGGAAGATAAGATTCCGTTTTGAAGGCTGTAAAATGTTTGGTTAGTATAACCGGGATTTACGGTTACTGTTTCGTTTGTTTGAGCTTGCGCCATTGCCGGGAAAGCCAAGGCAATGAATAACTTTTTAATTGTAGTTGTATGGATCATTTTTAATTTATATCTGTTAATTTATTCTCTGGTATTGGTAGGTGGGGTAACCGCGCTGTCCTTGTTCGTTATAAAAATCAATGTACTGTAATTTGTAATACTCATTTTGGCCATTGCGTATGATGTAGTACTGATTTTCTCGCACCACATATTTGTTGATGTTAAAGTCAAAGTATTTCCAGTCGAAACCCATTTGATTGGCAACGGTTGTATAAGGATAGTTGTTTACATCTTCTTCTGTAAAATCATTGAAGAGTTTGTAACCCGGCAAGGAGTCTTCCCTCAACATTGCTGATGAGCAGTCATTCCACACATTCAACATAGTTCCGTTTACAGGGTAGTACCTGAACAAAGGTGGCTGGTCCCAATAAGTGTGTATATACCTTGTAAAAACCATGTCCCACAAATTTTTAGGCGGAGCAACTGTAACCATTTGGCCATTATTGCTAAAGGAAAAATACATTAGGGAATAAGCATCATTCTTGGTAACAATGTATTCATTGTATCCCGAATTATCGAGCAAACAATATCGGATAAGATAATGTGACTCATCTACCTCGGCAATCTGCAACTTTCGATAGCGATCACCACCGGTGTGATCATACTTGCCTCTGTCAATAATGATAACGTGATTATTAACCACACCGCTACCACTCGTGTTACGACCCAAGGCTGTGCTGTCGCCCTCCCAGGTATCACCATCTGTTTGCCAATTAAGCCCGGTTGAATCTGCAAGTAATACATCTGTGTGGGTGGTGCGGTAAGCGAACATGTACTTACCGGTATTAAGATAAATAAATTGACCCGTTGGCGATGCCTCAAAAGCCAGGTCATATACCTTAACAGGAGATGACGAAGTGGCGCCTGTTGTCAGGTCAACAAACACCATGGTGTCATTATTAACACCAATGCTTATCTGTTGCAACTTCAGTGTACTGTCAAAAAGAGATAAAGTATCATTATTCAATTTAATGGCAACATCATCATCTTTCTCGCAGGAGGAAAACAAACCCATTGCAGCGAATAACATGCTTACAAAGGTTAAAGCTGACTTCATCATATTGTAAACATTAGTTTTGCAAACCATGATCTTCCGGGCGAAACAAACGTACGGCTGCCTTGGTCGCCATGGCTTGATGAGGTTGATTGTTGATTCAAAGTTTTTACATTCACTATGTTCTTAAGCCCTGTGGTAAATGTGATTTTTTCCTTCCAAAATTTCTTCGCAACAGTTACATCGAGCAAATGATAAGCATCACTTTTTAAAATAACTGTTTCACCGTTTGCATCTATTTGGTAAAATGGTACTTTACCATTGTACTTATAAAAACAAGCTATCGTAAGCCCAATTTTATTAAAATTATAATCTGCTCCCGCATTAGCTTCTGTATAAAAACTTAGTTTATCACTTTCAGAATTCAGTTGTGATGTTGTACCTGTGTAACAAAACCCTGCGTTTAGCGACAGATTTTTCCAAGTAATACTATTAGTGACAGAAACACCTCTTGATTTAAACTGCCCCACATTTATATACGTGTAAAGTGTAGAGGTGTCTGATTGCTGAGCAAGTGTAATAAGGTTGTTTACGTCATTGTAAAACGCAGAAGCTTCTGCTTGGTAGTTGTATTTGTTTTTAATCGGTTTAAAAGTGTAAACCAACTGGTAATTATCTGACGACTCAGGCTGTAGCTCACTGCTGCCACGAACATTGTGGATGCCATTGTCAACAAAATACAAGTACAGTTCCTTTATGCCGGGAGCTCTGAATCCTCTTCCGTAAGCAGCTCTTAAAGTATGACCGGACAACACATCGTATTTAACATTAAGAGAAGGAGTAAGGGGCGATTTAAATTGTGTGTTGTAAGCGGCACGCAATCCTGGTCTGACGAGCAACTTTTTAATTCCGGTATATTCGGCACTTGCAAAAACGGCATAATCATTTATAGGCTTTGCGTTGCTGCTGATCCTTTTACCAGATCCTTTCTCGATGTTAAAATCAATGCCGGCTTGGTAGTTAATTGTTTTCGCTGTGTTGAGGTGAACAAAAGACGAACGGATGTTCCATGCGTTAAAACCGGTGGTATCCTGAAATTCTGGCCCGTATAATTGCTCTTTTTGAAGGGTTTCCATGTCTTTGCGGAAAACCTTTTTGGTACGGCTATATCCTGAATAAGAAACCTGCGCATTAATTTTATTGATGCCATTTAAAAAATAATCGCCCGACATTACATGTGTTTGCCTGAAAACGAAATAGTAATTGTCAAAGGCATAAGCAGAAACGGGTGTAATGGTTAGCGAACCTTTATCTGTAATTTTCTCATCAAACAGTTGAAGCTTATAATTTAATTTTAATCGCTTAAAAGAGTGCGTTAAAAGCAGCGATCCAAAATACTGTTCCTTGGGTTTCCATTGCATCACGCGCTGGCTCTCGTCTTCTTTTTCACCATCAAAAAAATTTCGTCCCGCTGCAATGGATACGCCCAAATCCTTCCACCTGAAACGTGTTTTTACATCTACATTGTAATTGCCAATGCTTTCGTAATAAGCGGTTAATGACGACTCTCTGTTTTTGTTGATGGCTGTTTTAGTGATCAGGTTTATAACACCAGCAATAGCATCGGTGCCGAAAGCTGTTGACATGGGTCCTTCAATGATTTCAATCCGCTCCACATCATTGAGGTTAAGTTCTGACAAATCAATATTTCCATCTAAGCGCCCAATAACAGGCACTCCATCAATGAGTACTTTTACATTTTGCATTTGCATACCCTGCAAACTCAATACACTGCCAAAAGCTTGATCATTGCTCACCTTGCTTCCCAATTGTTTGTTCAATACATCAGCAACGTTTACGGCTGCCATTTTCTGTATTTCTTCCTTATCAATAATTTTTATATGAAAAGCCGATTGTGTGGATGGTGCAGTTTCATACGCTGCTGTTACAGCCACTTCGTTTAAATTTATTGGTGACGGAGTGAGCAAAATTTGCGATTGTGCAATTGCTGCAGCGTCTTCCGCTTTATAATCATCAAAGCCAAGGCAGCGAACAACTAACGAAAATGTTTTATCGGATGCAGGTACTTTTACTTTGCCCTTGTAATCAGGAAGATAAACGGCTGTTTTTCCTGTCGCTGTAAAGTTAACCATCACCATGGCGCCCTGAACCGGTTGCCGGTTTTTTGCATCTAAAATGTGGTAAGTAAAATCATCGGCATAGCTTTTTAAAACCACTAAACACAATACCAACAACAGCATTTTTTTCACGGGCGCAAAAGTAGAGGCAAGTAGTTGCAGTTGGTCATTTTTAATGTTGATAAAAAACATATTTCAACTGATGTTGACAGTTTGCTGACAATTAATTTTACATGTACAAAAAGGCGAATATTGTCATTGCACTGGACTGCAAATACTGAATAAAAAAAAACTACGTTTAAGTAAAAATTTAAAACATGACCAACGAAAAATTAGTGAGCGAAATTCGAAGTTCATTAGAACAGATAAGCCGTCAGTATGAGACCTTTACATGGCAAAACCGGGTGCCTGAAGAAGATGAGTTGGAAATGCTTAAAAACAAGTTACTCCGCCTTTGCGATAAAATAACCTCACTTCAACAACCCGGGGAAACACCTGTGGCATTGCAAAATGAGGCGTCAACAGCTCCCGCTCCTTTAACGGAACAAATGGTGGTGGCTGAACAAACCATTAAAACACAACCTGCTGTAACCGAAACAATTCCCGTTATGGAAACAATTGAAGTGATAGTTAAGCAGGAGCCTGAAATTAAAGCGGAAGAAATTTTACAAGCGGTAACGCAACCTGTTTTTGCAGAAATAATAGAACAAACCATTGTAACCACACCTCCACCAGCCGTTGTTGCTGAAGTACAGCACTCACGCACAGATGCTTTTAAGGAAAGCCACTCAACCATAGCTGAACAATATAAAGAGGAAGAAAGCATACATGATAAAATTGGCGTGGGGCATATTGGATTTGCCGTTGCCGATAAACTAAAATTATCACCCATCCCCGATTTGGTGAAAGCCATAGGCTTGAATGAAAAATTTTTATTTATTAGTAACCTTTTTAAAAACGAAAGCACTGCTTTTCACCAGGTGGTGGACAGGCTTAACAATGCTTCAAACTATGCGGAAGCTTACATGCTTTTTGACAGTGAAGTGGCATTAAAGAACAGCGTTGACAAAACATCAGAAGCCTACCTGCACTTTTTAGATCTGCTGCAAAGGCGGTTTGTAAAATAAGTCTCCATGCATTGCCTTAAAGAATGTAGAAGATTTTTTTTTATTTGCTGGTGTGTGGCGTTTATAGTTAACACCTCACCTGCTTATGCGCAGGTAAAGGAGGCTAAAAAAGTGGTAACCGCACTGACGGCTAAAAAATACTTCGGGCGTGGCTATGTAAAAGGAGGCGATCTTAAAGCAGCCCAATACATCAGCCATCGTTTTGAAACATCAGGTTTAATGCCGCTGGCTTCTACCTATTTTCAGAAATTTACTATGCCCGTTAACACTTTTCAAAATGAGATGGAGGTGCGGTTGGACAGTAAAAAATTAAGACCGGGTATAGATTTTATTGTAAACCCTGCATCGGCAGGTGCTCAAAGATCATACAACATTTTTATATGCGACTCGGCCAATCTTCTGGAAAAACTAAAAGCTGAAAGCGATGATGTTTGCTTAGTCATCCTGCAAACAGATTTTGACCGGCATCGAAAAGAAGCATCATCAATCTTAAAAGAGAAAAAGGCCGGGGCCGTTATTTTGCTGGAAGAAAAAAAACTTACATGGAGCGTTGCAACAATGCAATATAAAATTCCTGTGGTTTCTATTTTGACAGCCGCATTTCCTGAACCCACAAAAAAAGCGGTGTTTAATATAGATGCTGTTTTTAACCCCGTCCACACCACACAAAATGTTTTGGGCATAATAGAAGGCAGTCTTAAAAAAGACTCATTTATTGTGGTTACCGCCCATTACGATCATTTGGGCGGCATGGGTAAAAAAACTTTTTTCCCCGGAGCCAATGACAATGCCAGTGGTGTAAGTATGTTACTGAACCTGGCTCAACATTTTTCTAAACCCGAAAACAAATCCTCATACAGCTTGGTATTTATTGCCTTTGCCGGTGAAGAAGCCGGGTTAATAGGTTCTGAATATTATGTAAACCATCCTTTATTTCCGCTTGCACAAATAAAATTTTTGATCAACCTCGATCTTTTAGGAACAGGTGACGATGGCATAATGGTGGTAAATGCCACAGAATACAAACAGCCCTTTGAAAAACTAAAATCAATTAACGACCAAAAGAAATATGTTGCTAAAATTGGCGAACGAGGTAAAGCCAAAAACAGCGACCATTACTATTTTTCAGAAAATGGGGTGCCTTGTTTTTTTATTTACACATTGGGTGGAGTGAGCTATTACCACGATGTGTTTGACAAAGCCGCCACGCTGCCGTTTACTGATTATGATGATGTGTTTTTTTTGTTGAGGGATTTTGTGGTGGGGTTGTGAAAAATTTTGAGGCCCGTATTATGATGGCTTCGTAGTTCCACAAATGAGTGGAGTCTATGAACGTGCGATAGAACTTAATATCAGTGCGCTTACATAAACGTTCCTCTTTTTTGATCGTATGTTTATTAGTGGCATAGGGCATGAGTCAAAAACAGGAAAGTAGGGGGTTGTGGCAATTTGCTTACTGGGTTCACAAACAAAAAGTGCAAACGATATTAGCCCCGCTTAGCGAAGTTGGTGCCTGTGTGCAAGACAATACTTCATTAATAGTATGCATCGTAGCTAATTAACTAATCCATTTGAATCTTCAATATAAATTGTAAAAACCCATTGCGGTTGTTGTAAAGCATTAGGTATTTGATAGACTTGCCCATAAGTAGCAAAACTATCTATAGTCAATAGAAAAAATGCAACTATTTTTTTCGCTAAACGCGAGTTGTTTTCAATGATAGAAAAAATCATTATATTAATTTGTTTCATTAGGGTAATATTTTCAATAGGTAATTAAAGTGCGTTAGTATATTAGTTACACCTTTTAGGATAAACAACTTCGTTGTTCTGCGGGAGTTAGGCTTCTTAAGCCATAGGCATTGTTCTAATTTTTTAAAGCCTTCTTATTGACTGCCATTAAAACAAGCTAAAATCGTCTTTCAAATATCTTCCAAAGCCATACATTTCAACGAACAGGGAATAGACTCTAACCCCACCAAAAACAAGAAAGCCCCTTCTCGCTGAAAGAGCTTTCCGTAGAAAAACTAAACCCTAAGACCTTACTTATGATACCAGACTTACGAAGCTGTGTAAGCCACGGATTCGGTATTTGTAAATTATTTTGGTAGCCTCAAACTTATAGCTTAGCCGTAGCCTACTGGTTGCGCTTAGTGGGTTGCCACACCCCGCTTTTTACGCCACCCATAAATTTGAACATTCCCGCCAGCATGGCGGCATTCATAAAATAAAAATGGGTGTTAAACCGCAACAGGTTAATATGCACACCAGCACGGTTAAAAATACGGTCAGTAAGCACCAGCAAAAAACAACCTGACAATGACAGAAAACTTAACGGGTAAATAAGATGGAAATAAGGATTGTTGCTGCCCGCAGCTGTAAGACAGGCTGACGATAAAAAAAGCAATGCAATAAAAACAGGACCCAGCCACCGCAGCACTTTATGCGACAAAAAGC
>JAYTNW010000256.1:0-2305 GCA_043748115.1 Bacteroidota bacterium
CGGTGCAAACACCTCCGCGGGGTGCTGTTTTTTGCCATATTCATGACACACAAAGAACAGCCAAGGCTAGCGAAAATATTTTTATACACTCCTTTAATAATAACCGTGCATGGATATGGGCCATTCCATTTAGTGACCAAACAACCTCTGTTGGCGTGGTAAGTGACCGCGAACTTATTGAGGAATTTGCAGCCAACAATGGAGAAAAATTTTTATCACACATTCGCAATTTCGAAGATCTTTATGGTCGTTTTACCAATGAGGAACTAGTTTTTGAGCCGCGACATATTTTGGGGTATGCCGTGCGTGCTAAGCAACTTTTTGGTGACGGTTATGTGATGTGTGGCAACAGCACTGAGTTTCTTGATCCTATTTTTTCATCAGGAGTAACGCTGGCCACTGGTTCAGGATTAAAGGCTGCTAAGCTTGTGCACCGGCAGTTGCAAGGCGAACAGGTAGATTGGCAATCTGATTATGAGGATGTACTGCGTAAAGGCATTGATGTGTTTAGGTCGTTTGTTTTAGGATGGTACAATGGTGATATGCAAAGTATCTTTTTCGCCAAAGAAGAAGATATTGAACCACAGTTTAAGCAGCAAATTTGTTCCATACTTGCAGGTTATGTTTGGGATGAAACCAACCCTATCGTGCGAAAACACAAAACCATTATTCCAACTCTTGCCAAGGTGGTGAACATGTCATAACATGTGTGTTATTCTTGTTGTGTAAATGAATTATAGTTTACCCTTGTAAACACTTCCTTGCTTAACAACTTAAAAATATGATCTGCTAAATATGAAATGGATAAACGCTTGCACTCAGTACAATTTAGTTAAGCCGGCCATTTTCATTGATAGCTCCATCTTAAGCAAGAGAAGTTGCGTTTAAAAACTAATTCATGTATTAATACAGAGACGTACCTATCCGTTTATTTTTACCCATTCTTCTTTCACACATTCTGCTTGTAGGTAATCAATAAGTTTTCACTGTTGCAAGGGATTTGAGGAAAATCGCACCTGTATCATTATCACATTAAATAGCCGGGAAAGTTTCGGGATCACTGCTGTGCATTAGATGATAAACAGCATTAAAAATATCTTCAGCATTGCTTTTGCTAAAGTAGTCGCCATCGCTGCCATAGGCTGGGCGGTGTTCTTTAGCTGTTACAGTAACAGGTGCTGCATCTAAGTATTGAAATGCCTTTTGTACTTCAATTACCTGTTGCATCATGTAAGCAGTGGCCCCACCTGGAACATCCTCATCAACAAAAACTACTTTATTGGTTTTTTTAATAGAGGCAGTAATGGCTGAATGAATGTCGAAAGGGATGAGCGTTTGTACATCAATAAGTTCTACGCTGATGCCATTTTCGTTTAACGCTTTAATGGCATCCTGTGCTACTCGAATACAGGAGCCATAGGTAACCAAGGTTACATCGCTACCTTGTTGCAACACCTCAGGCACGCCAACGGGCACCGTAAATTTACCCAAGTTGGTAGGCATGGTTTCTTTGCTGCGGTAACCATTTAGCGGCTCAATAACCAATGCGGGATCATCACTTTGCATGAGGGTGTTATAAAATCCTGCTGCTTGCGTCATGTTGCGAGGTACAAGTATTAACATGCCACGCAACGAGCCAAGAATAAATTGCATGGGTGAGCCTGAATGCCATATACCCTCTAACCTATGGCCACGTGTGCTTACTATCAGCGGTGCTTTTTGACCGCCTTTGGTACGGTAACGAAGGCACGCTAAATCATCCGTAAGCACCATAATGGCGTAAGCCAAATAATCGAGGTATTGAATTTCTGCAATTGGGCGAAGGCCGCGCAAGGCCATGCCTATACCTTGTCCCACGATGGTTGCCTCGCGAATGCCTACATCAAAAACACGGTGCTCGCCATATTTAGCTTGCAACCCAGCAAACGTTTGGTTAACTCCACCAATAACGCCTAGATCCTCACCAAAGGCAATGAACTCAGGATAGGTTTGAAGCAAACTGTCGTGGTTAGCAAGCAAAACTTCGCGCGCGTCAACGGAGGCCGAATCGGCTGTATAGGTTGCAGGCACTGTTTTAACTTTTAAAGTGCTGTATTGTCCTTCGCTATATTGTTGTGAGTTGTAGCGGTCTGCATTTAACGCCTTCCAGTTTTGATACCAGTTGTTTAATGTAGTTTTTTGTGAGGATGGATCGAAACGTAAAAGCCGAAAAACTTTGTTAACGAAAACACTGATGTCTTTTCGCTCTACCTCTCCCCGTTCTTCAAATGAAGAAATGAGTTGTTCAATAAAAACTTTGTTGTTA
>JAYTNW010000257.1:0-3592 GCA_043748115.1 Bacteroidota bacterium
TTTTGCCATCAAAACTCCGTCAGCAAAAACTTTTATTATTTTTAGTGGTAACTTAAACGTTGAGTTTAATGACAGCATCCACTTATTGGTATTAAGCGGATAATAAGTTTTTAAACCTCCATCATACACCACCATTTGCTGAGACCAATATCCATTGCGCTCTGATCTTCCAAAATAGAATTCATCAAAGCTGTAATCCCTGTCGCCACGCCAGGCTGCAGACTGGAAATTGGCGAATCCTTTTTTCTCTTTATCCGATAAAAACACTCCGGCAAAAAGATTAACAAAAAACGCTTTCTTAATACTCCCAACCGTTAACTCTTTACCCGCATTAAAATAGGTTTTTGTAAATTGAGAGCTGCCTTCAACTGTTAAAGTAAAGTAACCCGGATCCAACTTATCGAAATTTTCACGGAGATAAGATGCTTTTACAAAGGTGTTGCTTTGGCTTTCTTCTTTTTGCGTGAGATAATCAAAAACCTGGGCCGAAGCATAACTTAAAGATACAGCCATATTGTTTTCTATGGAAGGCTTGTTCGCAAGTTTTTGCAAACGAAAACTAAGGCTAAATGGCAAAGTGTAGTAGGAGAGATATGCTTTATCATTATCTACATTGTACTTTTCATAAGAAAATCTTTTGGGAGTGAAAGTGAAATCAATTTTATCAATATCACGCTCTGCCATTAAATAGCTATAGTTAAAATATGCACTGCCGCTTAGGGCTTTTGATTGAAATCCGTACAAGGGCGCCACAGCATATTCAAATTGCTTTTTTAAAACATTTACATTGTGCAATAATATGCCGGCCATAAAACCGTCATAGTTATTATAGCCTATCGAAGGCAAATAGAATATTTGATTTATTTCAGGCCTTTCGTATTTGCTCCCAAAAGAAAAGCGAAGTGGTTTGCATGTTTTAAATGCTCCATTGGCCCTTGAGGTATTATTTGCTTCGTTAAAATCCAATAGGTTATTTCCAGGGTTGATCACAATTTTATCAACTTGCTCAATCGGTATAATTACTTCTTTTTTCTTGCTTTCATTTTCAATCCATTTAAAATAAACCAAGCTGTCTTTATAGTACGCGCCAATAGCGTAAGGCGCAAAGGAATTTCCAAGGTCAGTAACGGTTGTTTTGTAAGTGCCATTGGCTTTTTTTACCTGCGAAATTTTAAAATCTATTTTTTTTGTGGAGTTTAGCATTCCCTCAAAAAACCAGTTTAAATCTTTTCCGCTAATGGCTTTAAACGTATTTTTTAGATCAGCCGGTGAAGGGTGTTTAAATTTCCATTCATCAAAATACTGTTGCATGGCACTATCGAAAATAGAATCGCCCAAATAATTTTTTAGGTAGCCAAAACACAAACTCGTTTTCACATAAAGGTCAGTTGCGTAATTGCTAGGGGTAAATTTTTCAGCAGGTAAAGAGCTAGGTTGGTCGTTATTGTGTCGGGCTGTAAAGAGGTAGGTTAGTTGATTAAATTCATTGTAACCCACTTGCTCAAAACCAAAGGCTGTTGGAATTTTTTCATTGATGTTGTAAAAAGAGGAAAGGTAATTCTGCTCAGAAAAACGCTGGTTCATGTAGCGCGATTCATAAAATGAGTTTATACCCTCATCCATCCACGGGTGATCACGCTCATTATTTGCGAGTATGCCATAAAACCAATTCTGCCCAACCTCATGTGCAATAACATTAGTCAGCATTGTTTTGCTGCTTACCTCCCCAATGTTGGTGATCATTGGGTATTCCATGCCTCCACCTGCAGATATGGTTCCATCAACGGCAGTGCAACTAGAATATGGATAATCGCCAACCCATTTAGAATAATTATTTACAGCATCAGCAACATCATTTGCTCCTTCTTTCCATAAGTTAGCTTGCGCATTGGTAAAATATGCATAACAATCAACCTGTTTTCCCGATCTTTCTAGCGTAATGGTTTTTTTAGTCACATGAAAACGCTTGTCGGCAAACCATGCAAAATCATGCACATTGCTTATCGTGTAGCGAACCGTTTTAGCGTTTGACGATGAGGGAGGAAAACTGTTGTCTGCACCAAAGGATTTTAATGCTGCGGTAGCTTCAATCAATTCTTCTGTTTTTTTTATTTCTGATGTGGTTTGTAAATCACCGGTGGCGGCTATCACGTAGTTTTCAGGTAAGGTGATACTTACATCAAACGTTCCGAATTCCGAGAAAAACTCACCTTGGTTTAAATAGGGCATAGGGTGCCAACCATTCCTATCATACACTGCTGGTTTTGGAAACCATTGCGTGATCATGTATGATTCGCCTACGTGCCCAAGCCTTGAAAACTTTGCATCCGGTATTTTAACGTGAAAGGGTGTGGAAACCACCAACGAATCTCCCGGTGACAGCGGTTGGGCTAAAAATATTTTTGCAATATCAATGTTGGTCGAGTCTGTTTTCCATTTAACACGGCTTCCATTTACACTAAAATCAAGTTGGTCAATATATCCGAGCTGCAATGGGGTTGCATTGTACAAAGAAAAATTGCCCATGCTCATCAATTGCTTGCACAGCGCGGTGTTGTTGTTTTTGTAAGCATTGGGCCACAGGTGTATGTAGAGAAAATCAAGACCTGACGTTGAATTTTTCTTGTAAGTAAAAGTTACATCACCATTCAATTCGTTATCACGGTCATTTAATGTAACCTGTATTTTGTAATTTATTTCCTGTTGAAAGTATGGTGTTTGGGCTAAACTTCCTGCATTGTTAAATAAGAAGAAGATGCAAACGTTAAAAACAAATTTTGAGTTTTTGTAATATGAATACATAGTTGGTTGTTCAAATTAAAATTTACCTGCTGCCAAAAATAGCAGAGCCTATTCTGATTAGTGTGCTGCCTTCCTGTAATGCAATTTTGTAATCTGCAGACATGCCCATGGAGAGCACCGGTGCTAGCTTGTTGCTTAATGAGAATGAGCTAATATGTTTTTCAAAGAATTGACGAAGTGACCTGAACTCATGGGATATTTGGTTTATGTTTTCTGTATTTGTTGCCATACCCATGAAGCCGCAGATGCTGATGTTTTTTAGTTCAGCCAGTTGTTTGTTGTTCAGAAGTTGATCGCATTCATCAAAGCTCAATCCAAATTTTGTTGTTTCGTTAGCAATAAATATTTGTAAAAGGCAATGGGCTGTTACACCATTTTTTGAAGCTTGTTTATTGATCTCATTCAGCAATGAAAAACTGTCAACTCCATGTATGAGTGTAGCCACTGGAACCACTTGCTTGGCTTTGTTGCTTTGTAGATGACCAATAAAATGCCAGTTCACTTTTGTGCTAATCTGTTCATTTTTCTCTAAAAGTTCCTGCACATAATTTTCGCCAAAATCAAATTGCTTCAGTTGTATAGCCTCTTCAATGTCAGCCAACGGTTTGGTTTTAGATACTGCCACCAATGTGGCACCGTAAGGCAATAGTTCCTCTTTTAAGCTGTTTAGTTGCAGAGCATTTACACCCATAGTTTACTCAATGATAGAACGATAAATATCCCGTTTGATCCTTGATAAAACTCCGTTTCGGAATAAAAAATCATCGGTCATGTTTTGTGCAATGGCTAT
>JAYTNW010000258.1:0-5537 GCA_043748115.1 Bacteroidota bacterium
CTAAGCGAAAGGCTGCGTCAAAATTATCGGGTTGAATTATTCTAATTTTTTCGAGAGCATCACGCGATGCCCTTACTTTGTTTACTTTAAAAGCAAGATCGGCATACTGCATAAGATATCCAGGCTTGGTGCTATCAAGCTTCAATACCTTTTCCATATCGGCAAACGCAAGGTCAGTCATGGATTTGGCTGCATAAACCATTGCCCTGTCAAAATACAATTTTGCATTAAGGGAGTCCCCTCCTATTTTTTCCGTAAGCTCACTCACAAGATCTTTTTTATCGGCAGTAACTTCCTCTTTGGGCAGGGAAGGGTTTTTACAGCTTTGAAAAACTACATCAATTAGAAATGCAGAAAGTAAGAGAAGGTATTTTTGTTTACGCATAATTATCATGACTTAGTAAGGCACCTTTTTGTGGTATTGATTATGGAATATATGATGCAAATATCTGACAAATTAAATACAGCACCACTTTGCGTTGGTACTTATGCTCAAA
Organism: Bacteroidota bacterium; assembly: GCA_043748115.1. GTDB lineage: Bacteria > Bacteroidota > Bacteroidia > AKYH767-A > OLB10 > OLB10. The sequence goes on from JAYTNW010000258.1 coordinate 498, forward strand.
AAAAAGTCCCGTTATTTTACTAACGGGACATTTCACCAATAAATAAATAACCATCTGATGAAAGGTTATTTAGCTTCTTCCATTGCTAATTTAATTTTAGCTTCAATTTCGTCTGCTAATTCAGTATTGTCGGCCAGCAATTGTTTCACGCCATCGCGTCCCTGGCCCAACTTGGTGTCACCGTAGCTAAACCATGATCCACTTTTTTTCACAACATTCAGTTCCACACCCAAATCCACCAGCTCCCCAACTTTTGAAATACCTTCTCCGTACATAATATCGAATTCAGCTTGGCGGAAGGGGGGTGCTACTTTATTCTTTACCACTTTAACACGGGTGCGGTTACCCACTACATTTTCTCCATCTTTAATTTGGCCTATTCTGCGAATATCCAAACGTACAGATGAGTAGTATTTTAAGGCATTACCACCCGTTGTTGTTTCAGGATTACCAAACATGACCCCAATTTTTTCACGCAACTGATTAATAAAAATACAGCAGCAGTTGGTGCGGTTTATGGTACCGGTAAGTTTACGTAAAGCTTGAGACATTAAACGCGCCTGCAATCCCATTTTGCTGTCACCCATCTCACCTTCAATTTCGCTCTTTGGCGTTAATGCGGCAACGGAGTCAATCACTATAATATCTATTGCGCCTGATCGGATAAGGTTATCAGCAATTTCCAAAGCCTGCTCACCATTATCGGGTTGAGAGATCAAAAGATTTTCAATATCAACACCTAATTTTTGCGCATAAAAACGATCAAATGCGTGTTCAGCATCAATATAAGCTGCCAGACCGCCATTGCGCTGTGCAGTGGCAATGGCATGAATGGCTAAGGTTGTTTTACCAGATGATTCAGGACCGTAAATTTCCACTACACGACCTTTAGGCAATCCATTTATACCTAAAGCAATATCCAATGAAATGCTGCCTGTTGAAATGGCTTCCATGGGTTCAATCGCATTTTCACCCAGACGCATAATAGTCCCTTTACCGTACGTTTTGTCAATGCGATCTATTGCTGCTTGCAATACTTTTAGTTTCTCTGCTGCTACCGTGCTCATGATTGTATTATTATCTTTTTTTGTTCGCTACAAAGAAAACTATTTAATCATTTCATGTCGTCAAAAAGCACTTTTTTTGTTATCAACAGCTCCTTTTAATAGATAAATATTTAATTTTCAATAATATAGAATAAATTTCGCAAAAGAATTACACTGAAAATTTGTTTGCATTGCAATCATTTAAAGGCTGCCATTCCTCTAAAAATTCAGTTTTGCACCACAATATATCCTTCGGTTATGATTTTAAAGCGGCTGTCAACAATCTGAAAAATATAAATACCATTTTCAGCTGTACCGAAATCAAGGTCAAAATAATTTTTCTTGCTTTGGTATCCATTAATTTCTTTTCCTGATAAACTATAAATATGCAGGTGATGCAGTTCTGATTTATCGTTAAAGTAAAACAATCGCGATTCCTTTTTTACAGGATTAGGCGCAAGCAAATAGCCGGCATCAGCCAGCCGAATAAAATGTACAGAAACAATGTTTGACTGTGTTTGCCCGCCTAATTCGATTTTGTAATAATTGGTGCGATTTTCTTTTGGTTCCTCATCAGTAAAATTATATCTGACGGGATCGCTACTACTTCCACAAACTCCTTCAATTTCGCCAATAACATCAAAACGCAACGAGTCAACCGAACGGTAAATTTTCATTCCATTACACGTAACTCCTTCCTCTGTTTGCTAGGATAAAAACACTTCTTTATCAATCAAGGTCGCCTTAAAATCGCCAACCCCACCAATACTTTGTGCATCAAGTTTTACAAAACAAAAGGTGGCTATCCCTAAAAAAAGAAATAATCTTGAAATCATAACTCGTTAAAACCTAAAGAGCGAAGAAAGGATGTAATCTATATGTAATCTAAAAGAAATGATTAATGTAAATCAAATGTTTGAGTGTAATCTCTATTTGGACTTCCCCCGTGGCAACCCGTACACCCACTGCCTTTATTTGATAAACTGTAAGCTGAAGTTCCGTCCACATTATACTCTGCCCACAACCATCCGTTTGCCGCATTAACGTTGCCCGGATCCTTTTTCATTACCACATAAAGAGTGGTATTGCCACCATTTCGCAATTCCTTTACAATTAATGAACCTGTGGGAAATGTATTTCCTCCTGCTAACTCGCCATCGCTACCCAAAGCTGCTTGAGCAATTGCATTGAAACGAAGTTTAAACAATCCGTGTGGGCTGGGGCTAACGCCATTTAACTCTGCACCTGACTGATAAAAAGTGAAGCCGCCTGCCTGGGTTTCTGCAAACAAACTGGCATCATCGGTAGTGGTAGTTTCCCCTTTTTCCTTTTTGCAGGAATTAAAGCAAGAAACAATTGCAAGTGCTCCTACTAATGCGATTAACTTTTTCATGTTTTTTAAATATTAAGTGATTAATTAAAGAACTTTTAAACCAAATTACTTTTAATAGCAAAGCCGAAAGTCAGGAAGAGAAGTGAGTAAAACAGAAAATATTTTGAATGAGCCAATTAAAAAATTTTAAACAACTAAAGGAACCAATATCCTAAAGACTGTTTTAATTAAGCAATTGTTTCTTCAAATATAAACTAAACACCAATACATTTCATACCCAAAAACCAGAAATCACCGGGTATCGCCATTGATGTAGATCAACTTTACCCCATTTACTTATAAGCACATTATTTAACAGATAAGACCTCACTTGAATGCCAAAATTTTAAACTTGAAACTAAGCTTATCTCTTGAAAAACCAGGTTAATTTGGTTTAAAATAGTCAACAGCCTACCTTAGTGCTTTCTTAAATTAAGAATATGAGTTATCCGTACCAGATCAAAACCCTTGAACAATATCACTCCCAATACAAAAAAAGTATAGAACAACCTGAATTGTTTTGGGATGACATTGCCAACACTTTTCAATGGAAAAAGAAGTGGAACAAAACCCTGTCCTGGGATTTTGAAACACCCTCGATAAAATGGTTTGAAGGAGGGCAACTAAACATTACCGAAAACTGTTTAGACCGGCACATAGCAGAACGGGGGAACCAAGCCGCCATCATCTGGGAGCCAAATGACCCTTCTGAGAAACAGCGCACCATCACCTACAGCGAGTTGTTGCTGAAGGTAAAGCAATTTGCCAACGCATTAAAAAATAACGGAGTAAAAAAGGGCGACCGAGTGTGTATTTACATGGGCATGATACCTGAGTTGGCCATTGCCGTACTAGCCTGTGCACGAATAGGCGCAGTACACTCGGTTATCTTTGGTGGTTTTTCGGCCAACGCCATTAGCGACAGGCTGCAGGATGCGCAAGCTGAATATATAATAACCTGTGATGGAGCCTTTCGCGGTGCAAAAGACATTGCCTTAAAAAGTGTGATTGACGATGCTTTGGTTAACTGCCCCTTCGTGAAGCGAGTGATTGTTTACACCCGCACCTGCAAACCGGTAACCATGATAGCTGGGCGCGATGTGTTTTGGGACGATGAAGTAAATAAAGTAATTGCACAGGGCAACCTTGATTGCATTGCCGAAGTAATGGATGCTGAAGATATGCTTTTCATTCTCTACACTTCAGGATCAACAGGAAAACCGAAAGGCGTGGTTCACACAACTGCAGGATACATGGTTTGGGCAAATTATACTTTTGTAAATACATTTCAATACCAGCCGGGACAAATACATTTTTGCACGGCAGATATTGGCTGGATCACAGGCCATAGCTACATCGTTTACGGGCCATTAAGTGCGGGCGCCACCACGCTCATGTTTGAAGGCATACCTACCTTTCCTGATGCCGGCCGCTTTTGGCAAATTATTGAAAAATATAAGGTAGATATTTTATATACCGCACCAACGGCCATACGGAGTTTAATGGGTTATGGGCTTGATTTTGTAAACAACAAAAACCTATCCTCCCTAAAAGTGCTTGGAACAGTTGGCGAACCTATTAACGAAGAAGCATGGCACTGGTACCACAAAAACATTGGTGATGAAAAATGTCCTGTGGTGGACACTTGGTGGCAAACAGAAACGGGAGGCATTCTGATTTCTAATTTGGCCGGAGTAACACCTCACAAACCGGCACATGCCACCTTGCCTTTGCCGGGTGTGCAACCTTGCTTAGTGGATGAAAAGGGTGAGGAAATGGCAGGTAACGGAGTTAGTGGTAACCTTTGCATTAAATTTCCATGGCCGGGTATTTTACGAACAACTTATGGTGACCATGAGCGGTGTAGGCAAACTTATTTTTCCGCCTACCCTCATTTGTATTTTACGGGTGATGGCTGCCTACGCGATGCTGATGGAAATTACCGCATAACAGGACGTGTGGATGATGTACTTAATGTAAGTGGCCACCGCATTGGAACTGCCGAAGTGGAAAATGCCATCAATATGCACACTGGTGTGGTAGAAAGTGCCGTGGTAGGCTTTCCGCATGACATTAAAGGGCAAGGGATTTATGCCTATGTTATTTTTAACGGCAACCGTGATAACGACACGCTAATGAAGCAGGATATTTTACAAACCGTATCACGCGTAATTGGACCTATTGCCAAGCCTGACAAAATACAGTTTGTGAGCGGGCTGCCAAAAACACGCAGCGGCAAAATCATGAGGCGGATACTCAGAAAAATTGCAGAGGGAGAAATGACAAACCTCGGAGATGTGACTACCCTTCTCGATCCGGCAGTTGTTGATGAAATAAAAAACGGAAAGGTTTAGCTAACACCAAAACGAACAGCGCCATTTCTTGAAATACTTTTGCATGCAATTCATTTACCTGTAATTAAACCTACACGTTAATCTCAAATTTATGCTCAACATCTGCGGCATACGATTTTAATATGCTCCTTAAGTACTAATTCTAAAATCGGCAGGCTCACTTCATGTCATAAACCTTATCTTTGCCCATGAAGCAAGCCGCTCTATCGCTCCGCTTTTGGCGGGGAGGAAAGTCCGGGCTACACAGAGCATCCTGCCTCTTGTTAAA
>JAYTNW010000259.1:0-5982 GCA_043748115.1 Bacteroidota bacterium
AAAAACCGATTGGAGGTTGCATGAATAAAAAAATAAATATTAACATGATTGCTTGTGATTTTTTATAATCACAATAATTATGGGAATTATTTTTTTTAATACTCATTTCTATTTTTAAGTTTTTTTAAAGTCATTGTTTTTACTTCGTCTTTAAATGATAATCATACTTATTCTGTTTTTGATTGTAATATCCATTTGTGAATAATGACTTATGCCTATCTTAAGTAATTGAACATTAATACGGCATAATATGGGTTTAAAAACCACTTTTATATTGAAATAAAAATATTTTGCATTGAAAATCAACATGATATAGGTTTTTTTTCGCTATCCCCTCATTACTGACTTATCTTTGCGCCCCCTTCAAAAAAGGTAATCCTGTAAGGTTAAATTAAATATATGAAATTATCACAATTCAAATTTGGGCTGAATGAAAATCTTTTGGCCAACCATCCTGCCAACAACCGCGATGAAAGTCGCTTAATGGTCATTGACCGTGCTACCGGTAAAATAGAGCATAAAGTTTTTAAAGACATCATTAACTATTTTGATGAAGGTGATGTAATGGTAATGAATAACACCAAGGTTTTTCCTGCTCGTTTATATGGTAATAAGGAAAAAACAGGTGCAAAAATTGAGGTGTTCCTGTTGCGTGAACTAAATCCTGAAAGCAAATTGTGGGATGTATTGGTTGACCCTGCACGTAAAATACGTATTGGAAACAAACTTTACTTTGGTGATGACGATGCATTGGTTGCTGAAGTAATTGATAACACCACTTCTCGCGGTCGTACTCTTCGTTTTCTTTTTGATGGTACCTCTGCCGATTTTCGCGAGGTTATAGAAAAATTAGGTAACACTCCGTTGCCAAAATATATTAAGCGTAAAGCAGAACCGACTGACAAAGAACGCTACCAAACCGTGTATGCTAAAAACGAAGGAGCCGTTGCAGCACCTACTGCCGGATTACATTTTAGCAAGCAACTTTTAAAGCGTTTGGAAATTAAAGGCATTAACTTGGCCGAACTTACCTTGCACGTAGGATTAGGTACTTTCCGTCCGGTTGAGGTGGAGGATCTGACCAAGCACAAAATGGATTCAGAGTGGTTTAAAGTACCACAGGATTGCACTGATATTGTAAACAAAGGCAGAGCAGCTAAAAAGCGGATATGTGCTGTGGGGACTACGTCAATGCGTGCCATGGAGTCTTCCGTATCTACCCTAGGGGAGCTTAAGCCTTTTGAAGGGTGGACTAACAAATTTATTTTCCCTCCTTATGACTTTAGCGTGGCCAATTGTATGGTCACCAATTTTCATATGCCCGAGTCCACTTTGCTGATGATGACTGCAGCATTTGGTGGATATGATCTAATCATGCATGCCTATAAAGTGGCCATGAAGGAAAAGTATCGCTTCTATTCTTATGGCGATGCCATGCTGATTATTTGATAACTTACTGATATGTCAGTTAGCCGTTATGCCATAATTGTTGCCGGAGGCAGTGGCTCACGGATGGGTGGTGAAACCCCAAAACAATTTATGTTGTTGAAGGGTATGCCCGTTATTTATTATTCCATGCAAAGGTTTTATGAGGCAGGAGCAGCAATTGTACTTGTGCTTCCTACAGCGCATTTATCATTATGGGAAAAATTAAGGCAACAGCATGGTATCAATATTCCTTATCAGATTGCAGAGGGTGGTTCCTCCAGAAGCCATTCTGTACTAAATGGCCTAGCCTTAATTGATGAGACAGATGCCCTTGTTGCCGTGCATGATGCAGTGAGGGCTTGTGTTACCACTAAGCTTGTCAACAATCTTTATGAAGCAGCATTAGCCAATGGGAATGCTGTACCCGTAGTTCCGCTAAGTGATTCTATTCGTGAAGTAAATGGATCAATTAATAATTTCGTTAACAGGGAACATTATGTAAGCGTTCAAACGCCACAGGTATTTACATCTACAGCGCTTAAAACAGCTTTTCGCAACACAAATTATTCTTTGTACACCGATGAGGCTTCACTTATGGAGGTTTCCGGACATGCCATCTCCCTTATAAAAGGCGAACAAACCAATTTTAAGATCACTTTTTCTCAAGACCTTAGGCAAGCAGAATGGATACTTGACATGCAGTTATCTCCATAGTAAGGCAGTTATTCATCGCTCTGTAAGAAAAATGTATTTTTCATCTGCATTTAACCATTTCTACGTTTAACTTCTGGTAAAATAATCGAATTTAGAGCAACGTTTACACGAATTAAATCGTATATGATTATTATTAACATTGTTATGTGAAAAAGCGTAAAAGGTGATTGATGTTATCAAACCGCATATCATTTAAACTTGCAAAGGATGCTATTTAACAACCAAAGAAAATCTGCACCGGAGATAGTGATGATCCCATTGTTTATGTTTATGCTGATGTTCAGCCGCGTTATCGGGGCTGAGGCTCAGTCACAGCCTGTTGCTAGCGATACTTTACTGGCCTTGTCAAAAAAGGAATTTCTGGTTAACCTGCAATCAAACCTAATCAGCGAAACCAGTGCTGCGGAATTGCGTGCCGGGTTGATTTATGATGTTGCAACCAACACCATTGTTTGGGAAAAAGATATGCAGTACGCTTACCCAATTGCATCACTCACTAAAATGATGGTTGCCCTCATTGCCATTGAAGAAATTAAAGCTGCCAAATTTGAATGGCAGGATGAAGTAAACACCACACGCACATACCGTAAAAGCAAGCGAAGCAAAAAAACGTACACCTTGCATGAAACCTACACGCTTGAGGGGTTGCTGAAGTTAGCCATGATTCCTTCCAATAATGAAGCTTGTGGGATGATTGGCAAACACATTGGCGGTTCGGTGGAGGAGTTTGTAAAAATGATGAACAACAAAGCTGTTGCATTGGGAATGTCGCAAACATTTTTCTCAAATCCATCAGGCCTTCCTGCCGGTTACGGAGCATTGGACAATAGCTCGTCTCCACACGACTTATTGAAGTTGGCAACAGAGTTGATTAAGTATCCGGAAATATTAGCTATTACCAACATTGCATTTGCCGAAGTAGAGAACGGACATGGCTCAAATGTGTATCGTAACCACAATCACTTGGTGATGGACTACCCTAATGAGGTGGATGGATTAAAAACCGGATACACAAAAAATGCTCGTTTTTGTCTGGTTGCAACAGCACGCAAAAACGATCATCGTTTAATAGCCATTGCCTTGGGTGCACAAGGGCCGGGGATAAGAAACCAGGTGGTGGGTGAAATGCTGAATAATTACTACACCACCTTGGGTATGGGACCTATGGGAATTGCTAAGGTTGATGTTTTGTTGGCAAAAAATGAGGCACAGCAAACAAATAACGCTATTGCTTCGGCTGACATTAAACCTTTCCGACAAGAAATAGTGTATAAAACCGTTACGAGTATTGTTAAAAAACCACATCAGGTTAAGAACGGACAAACTTTAAGTGAAATTGCTGATAAATACAATGTATCTATTAGTGAACTAAAAAAATGGAACCGGCTTAAGTCATCTAAAATCTTAAAGGGACAAAAGTTGTATGTGCAAATGCATGTAAAAAAACAAGTACCAGTAAAGGTTGACATTATTGAGAATTATGATGCCTGCGAAGACGATGCTGAGGATTGCAGTGATGATAAAACAACAACACAAAAGGTGGCCGTGGTCGAGAAAAACAAAACGGTTAAACCGGTAGTAAAAATTAAAACTGCTGAAAATAAGCTTAAGGTAGTTTATCATCAAGTGGTTCCGGGCGATACGCTTTGGAGTATTTCGCAAAAATACCCGGGCACATCTGTAGATCAGCTAAAAAAATTAAATCGCATCATCAATTCAAAAGATTTAAAGGCGGGTAGCAAAATAAAAGTTTCTGTCGCGTCCTAACGTATAATTTATTAAAACCATTTTTTTTATGAGAACCATTATTATCAAATGCATCTTTGCATTTTTGTTTTTTACAGTATCCGCAAAAGCACAAACTCCTGCACTTCCTATTGACGAAGAGACGAAACTGATTGCTTACACTAAAGTGGTGGAAATAGCAGGAGTGTCAAAGGCCGATCTTTACAGCCGCGCGTTGGCATGGGCTAATAAATATTATAAAAATCCTGCTGAAGTTATTCGTGAAAAAGATGCAGCTGCAGGGAAAATGGTATGTAAAGCCCGTTTTAAACTCATGGGTGAGCCCGATAAAAAAGGTTTTCAATCGGATGATGGTAATGTGCAATATACCCTAACCATTGAAGCGAAAGAAGGTAAGTATCGGTACAAGTTATCAGAAATTAATCATAAGCAACAATCTTATTTTGCAGCTGAAAGATGGATGGATACTAAAAATCAATATTACACCAAGGAGTGGGATTTTTACTTGAAAGAAACGGATGAAGCAGCCAAAGGAATTGTAGCTAATCTGGAAAAGGACATGCAACAGACTCCTAAGGTTAAAAAAGATGATTGGTAATTTTTATGCTAATTTTTTTACCTGGCTATCCGGTGATAATTTTTTCAAGGAAACATTTGTTATCAAATTAAGTCCCGGTTTTTTTCCTTTTTCAATGCTGCCAAAGCGATCATCAATATTTAAAAAAATGGATCCGTTGAAGGTTGCATATCTTAAAATATCTGCAAAACCAATTGTAGGGTAGTGATCAGTTATCATTTTCATTTCTTCCAAAATGGAAAGCGTAGTGTTGGAGCCATAACTGTCTGTGCCTAATACTATATTTTTACTCGCCTCATGTAACATTGGAATATCAGGCAAAACATTTTCAATAAATAAATTTGCTTTTGGGCATAGGCACCACCAAGGTTCCTTAAAATAGTTGCTGGCAAAAGTTACATCTTCTTTAGTGGTAAAGGTATTGTGAACGAAAAGCGTTTTTTCGTTCGGGTTCATGTGTAGCGTGTAGCTTTGTAATGAGCTTTTTTCGGTAGCTTGCAGGTGCTCAAGTGTATTTCCGAGCGACTTAAAAAAGTCTGATAGCATCCCTGTTTTGTTTTTAAACAAATCATTTTCCGAAGCTGTTTCTTGGTTATGGATACTCACCGGAGAGTTTTTCGGAATTGTTGAAATGCGTTTAAGCAAGTTGGGCGACACTGTGTAAGGCGCATGAGGCACCAATGAGAATTTATTATTTCTTAAATTTTGGCTGAGCAGAAGAGCATGCTGCCGTCCCTCCTCAAAAACTGCACTGGCACGTGATGGCTGCAGGTCGAGCAGCTCAATAAAGGTGTGGAAGTAAAGCGGACTTGAATTTTTATATGCAAATGAAACGTTGGTGTTACTGATATCGCCAACAGCAACAATGCCGTTGCTCCACATTTCATCGCCTGCTTTTATTAAGGCTTCCGCAATTTCTTCTATTTTAAACCGTGTGCGTTGGGCTAGCAATTGGCTTATAAAATTTGTTAGGCCACCACCAGCCAAAATCTTGTTTTTAAGATGCGACAATTCTAAGTGGCAGTGGGCGTTAATAAACCCTGGACATATGGCTCCATCCATTTTTTTAATTGAAGATGGCTCCACACTTATTTTCAGATCGGCATTTACCGAGTCAACGCTGTCATATACACCAATAACGGTTCCGTCCTTTTTCGTTGCTACAATGCCGTTGGCAACAGGGTGCCTGCTTACAGGAAAAATATAGGTGGCGCTGTATAAATTCATCAGTTATGCACTGCAAAGTAAAGCAACTTAATGAACAAAACCACGCTGCCATTGTTTACCTTTGTGCCATGAGCAATGCTCCAAATATCCGTGCTTTATCCCTAGAGGAAATTACAACTTATTTTACTTCTATTGACGAAAAGCCTTTTCGTGCCCGCCAAGTTTATGATTGGCTCTGGAAAAAAAGTGCTCGCTCTTTTGAGGACATGACCAACCTGTCAAAGTCTCTGCGCGATAAACTAAAAACAAATTTTGCACTTACGCCAATTGTTATTGCAACACACCAAAAA
>JAYTNW010000260.1:0-5648 GCA_043748115.1 Bacteroidota bacterium
CTCATTTTCTTACTTTCGCTTCTTAATTTTTTAGGCAGGTATGGAGTATAATTTCAGTGAGGTTGAGAAAAAGTGGCAGGCGTATTGGGCGAAGGAAAAAACGTTTCGTGCAGAAAATAATTCCTCTAAGCCCAAGTATTATGTGTTGGACATGTTTCCTTACCCATCTGGTGCGGGGTTGCACGTTGGCCATCCATTAGGCTACATTGCGTCTGACATTTATGCACGCTACAAAAGACTGAAAGGTTTTAATGTGCTGCACCCTATGGGTTATGACTCTTTCGGTTTACCTGCTGAACAATACGCTATTCAAACAGGGCAACATCCTGCCATTACCACTGAAACAAATATTGCACGCTACCGCGAACAGTTAGACAAAATTGGTTTTTCGTTTGACTGGGAAAGGGAAGTGCGAACCTCCAATCCTGATTATTACAAATGGACGCAGTGGATATTCATTAAACTGTTTCATTCATGGTATAACACCGCAACCAACAAAGCAGAGCCAATTGAAAACCTAATTGAAAAATTTAAAAACAATGAAATAAAAGTCCTCCCGAATGGAGAGGATTTAGGTGGGGCCTGGAATGACTTGACTGATAAACAAAAGTCGGATGTGTTGATGGAATACCGATTGGCTTACTTAAGCGAAACGTATGTGAACTGGTGCCCGCAGTTAGGCACCGTGTTAGCCAATGAAGAAGTGAAAGATGGTTTGAGCGAGCGCGGTGGCTACCCAGTTGAACGCAAGTTGATGCCACAATGGAGTTTGCGTATTACTGCTTATGCTGACAGACTATTGAATGACCTGGAAGGCATTGATTGGTCAGAATCCATTAAAGAAGCGCAACGCAATTGGATTGGAAAATCAGACGGAACTTCTTTGGAATTCAGAATTCAGAATTCAGAATTAACAGTTGAAGTATTTACTACAAGACCTGATACAGTTTTCGGAGTAACATTTGTAACACTTGCTCCTGAACATGAGCTGATAGAAAAAATTACGACATCGGAATACAAACAAAAAATAGACGAATACATTCACTATGCAAAAAATCGCAGTGAGCGTGACCGCATCAGTGAAGTAAAAAAAATCACAGGACAGTTTACGGGTGCTTATGTCATTCATCCGTTTACTAATGAAAAAATTCCTGTGTGGATAGGTGATTATGTACTGGCAGGTTATGGCACCGGTGCTGTAATGGGTGTACCTGCACATGACTCACGCGATCATGCATTTGCTACACACTTTGCAAAAGAAGGATTAACTGTTAAGCAAGTTATCACGGCTCCTGATGGATGGAGTATTGATAAAGAAGCGTGGGAAGAAAAACAAGGTACGCTTATCAACTCCGATTTTTTAAACGGATTGGAAGTAAAAGCTGCTATTAAAAAATGCATTGCTGAAATTGAAAATAAAAACATAGGCAAAGGCAAAACCAATTACCGTTTGCGCGATGCAATTTTCGGAAGGCAGCGTTACTGGGGCGAACCAATTCCTATATATTACAAAAATGGCATTCCATACACCATGGACGAGAATGATTTGCCATTGCTGTTGCCCGAAGTAGATAAATATTTGCCAACAGAAACCGGTGAGCCGCCATTGGCACGCGCTGCTAATTGGACGTACACGCCCCACCTAAATCCTCCCCAAAAGGGAGGACTTACACAGGAGGAAGAAAATAAAACTCCATCATATGAAACGGCAGACCGCCAATTTTATGGAAATGTAAGAGAGGCATCAAGAGAGAATAGAAAAAACCCAACTGAAGCTGAAAATGTATTGTGGCAACATTTAAAAAATGAGCAAACGGGATACAAGATTAGAAGGCAGCACATCATTGATGTTTATATTGCAGACTTTGTTTCGTTAAATAAAAAAGTTGTTATTGAAGTTGATGGCGGCTATCATAACGATCAAAAAGATTATGATGCTGCAAGGACAGAAATGCTAAACGTAAAAGGTTTTTCTGTCATTCGATTTACAAATGATGAAGTCTTAAAAAATCCAAAGGAAGTACAACAAAAGATAAAAAAAGCACTGGACGAAAAAGTCCTCCCTCTTGGGGAGGATTTAGGTGGGGCCTACCCGCTTGAAACCACCACCATGCCGGGCTGGGCAGGCAGCAGTTGGTATTACCTGCGCTACATGGATGCACATAATGACAGCGAGCTTGTATCTAAAGAAGCCGTGAACTATTGGAAAGAAGTGGACCTATACATTGGTGGTAGCGAACATGCAACAGGACATTTGCTGTACGTACGTTTCTGGACAAAATTTTTAAATGACCTTGGAGTTACTCCAACCAAAGAACCTGCTAAGAAGTTGATTAATCAAGGGATGATACAGGGGGTGAGTGAAAAAATTTACAAGTATGCTGGAAAATCTAACCAATTACCAATGGGTAGAATTTTGAATGATGAATTAAAGGCAAGAGGGGGTTATGCACTAAGTGCTAGTAATCAGTTTAATTTTTTTTACAGCGCTGAGAATGTTGAACGAGCGAAAATATTTTGCGAGAAAAATAACAATACTTTAGAAATAAAAAGAAAAATAGAACGTATTACAGCTTCTTTAGATAACGTTGATATTAGCATGGTAACAAATTCCTATTTGGATATTACCGAGTTTATCAAATGGCGCCCAGAATATCATGATGCTGTATTTATTTGTACAGGTGGTTACTGGCAGCATGGACAATTTAACAAATACCTACCAGGTGATGTTCACGGAGAAATAGAGAATGGTTCGGATAAGTTCAAATTAGTTAGCGAAGTCGAAAAAATGTCCAAATCAAAATGGAACGTTGTAACACCTGATGACATCATTGAAAAAAGTGGAGCTGATTGTTTACGCATGTATGAAATGTTCCTCGGCCCATTAGAGCAAAGCAAGCCGTGGAATACCAATGGCATTTCCGGTGTAAATGGTTTTATCAGAAAACTATGGAAGTTATATCATTCAAATAAAAAAGTCCTTCCCAACGGAGAGGATTTAGGTGTGGCCTTTTATGTCTCAGATGATGCACCTTCAAAAGCAGAATTAAAAACATTACATAAAACCATTAAAAAAGTACAGGAAGATATTGAGAAATTTTCTTTCAACACATCTGTAAGTTCATTCATGATATGCGTAAATGAATTAACAGAATTAAAATGCAACAAGCGCGCAATACTGGAGCCGCTTGCTATTATTCTTTCACCTTATGCCCCACACATTGCTGAAGAGTTGTGGAGTTTATTGGGTCATAAAGAAACCATAACCTATGCTACCTTCCCTGAATGGAAGGAAGAACATTTGGTAGAAGATGAGTTTGAATATCCTATTTCTGTAAATGGCAAAACACGTTTTAAAATAAATTTGCCTTTAAACATTACCAAAGAAGAAATTGAAAGACAAGTACTGGCAGCAGAGGATATGCAGAAATGGACAAATGGAGTTGCTCCTAAAAAAGTAATTGTGGTGCCAGGTAGAATTGTAAATATTGTTGTTTAAATGCGAGTATGGACATGCCACCAAAAACACTAAAGAACAAAAAAAAATAAACTCATTCGTATATTCGTACTTATTAGTAAATCGTAGATTAATATTTAATGGAGAATTTAAAACAAAACATAGAAGCCTTAATTTTTACTTCGGAGCAAAGCATTACCATAGGTGAAATGCAAAGTGCCTTAAAAGCCGTTTATAGCTGGGAGGTTACGTCTGAGCAAATAAAGCAGATCATTGCAGAGCTTACAACGAAATACGAAAACGATGACTATGCGTTCGAGCTCATTGAAATTGCCAGCGGCTTTCGTTTCTTGAGCAAAAAGGAATATTATCCCATAGTAAACACCATGCTGCAGATCAATTCTAAAAAACGATTAACCACTGCTGCATTAGAAACATTAGCCATCATTGCCTACAAGCAACCAGTTTCAAAATCAGAAATTGAAAACATACGTGGTGTAAATTGCGATTACTCTATCCAGAAATTATTAGAGAAAGAACTGATCAACATTCAAGGTAAAGGCGATGGCCCGGGTAAACCTATCTTATACGGCATCAGCAAAGTGTTTATGGATCATTTTGGATTACGGTCGGCAAAAGATCTTCCTAAACTAAAAGATGTGTTGTTAGACGAAAACGAGATCGGTATTCCATCTGACCTTCGTGACATGCAGGATGACGCTCCTGACATTGCAGATTATATCCCGGAAAATGCAGGTGTGGAAGGCAATGAAACTCCTCCTGCTGAAACAGAAAATTCAGAACAGAATGAAGCATAATTGATGATGTTTTTCCTCAATATTTCTCATTTAGTAAAACTTCATGCAAAACAACTGCCACCACAGGTTGTTGGCGCATCATTTGATTTGTCCTACATTAAAAGAACAATTATGTTATCATTATTGATTTTAATTGGATTGGCTGGTCAGGAAGTGGAAGGTCAAGAAACGAAATTAAGGGCTATTGAACAAAAGGCCTTTCGCTCAGGAGAAGTGTTGGAATATCGCGTGCATTATGGAATTTTAGATGCGGGTGAAGCCCGACTGGAAATTATGCCTAATCTGAAAACTTTCGGCCCAAGAACAGCTTATCATGTTGTGGCTACCGGAAATTCAAAGGGTGCATTCGATTGGTTTTTTAAAGTTCGCGACCGTTACGAAAGTTACATTGACACGCATTCCATTGTGCCCTGGTTGTTTGTGAGGCGCGTAGATGAAGGTGGGTATAAAATTAGTCAGGACGTAAGTTTTAATCATGCAAAAAACACGGCCACCAGCAACAAAGCCACCATACCAACACCTGACAATGTACAAGACCTCGTGTCATCACTTTATTATGCTCGCACCATTGATTTTGCTAATGCGAAAGAAGGAGATCTTTTTGGCTTTGACGCTTACTTAGATGACGAGGTTTTCCCAATGAAAATAAAATTTGTTGGACGCGAAACCATTAAAACCAAACACGGCACGGTGCGTTGCATAAAATTTCATCCCCAACTTTTGGAAGGGCGTGTGTTTAAAGACAAAGACGACATGACCGTTTGGATAAGCGATGATGATAACAAGATCGTGATACGCGCACAGGCTGAAATTTTAGTTGGTTCCGTAAAAATGGATCTGAAAAACTATTCAGGTCTAGCCAATGGATTTACTTCTAAGATCAAGTAAATAAAATTATCCTACTAGTTTATTTGCCACCAAATATTCAGCAATTTGTATGGCATTGGTGGCGGCTCCTTTCCTAAGGTTATCTGAAACCACCCAAAGGTTTAAAGTGTTGGGTTGCGACTCATCCCTTCTAATGCGTCCTACAAAAACTTCGTCCTTTCCTTCTGCGTCAATGGGCATTGGGTATTTTTTGTTTCCAATATCATCACACAAAATTATTCCGGCAGTGTGCGCTAGTAAATTCTTTACCTCCTCAACGGTGAAATCATTTTCAAATTCTACATTTATGGCTTCGCTGTGTCCGCCTTTCACAGGAACACGAACCGTAGTGGCGGTTAAACGAATGCTGTCATCACGCAAAATTTTTCTAGTTTCATTCACCATTTTCATTTCTTCCTTGGTGTAACCATTTTCCAAAAACACATCCACTTGTGGCAAAACATTAAGGTCAATTCTATAAGGATAAGCCATTTCTCCCGTTATTC
>JAYTNW010000261.1:0-1611 GCA_043748115.1 Bacteroidota bacterium
CATCAGCGCACCCCGATTGGTATTGGAACATGGGCTTAACTGCTGAAGCTGTGGCTAAAGAATACAAGGTGTCCCGTGAAGACCAGGATGCCTTTGCACTAAGCTCTCACCAAAAGGCTGTTAATGCCATAACAAAAGGACTTTTTAAAGATGATATTGTTCCCGTAAGCGTTACGGAAACCTATTTAGACGAAAATGAAAAACAGCAAACCAGAGCATACATCGTGGATACGGATGAAGGTCCGAGAGGTGATTCTACGTTAGAAAAACTTGCCTCTCTAAAACCTGTTTTCGATGCCAAAGGATGCATTACTGCCGGCAACTCTTCTCAAACCAGTGATGGCGCTTCTTTTTTAATGATTGTGTCTGAAAAAATGCTGACACATCTTAATGTAAAACCCATTGCACGATTGGTGTCCTATGCGGTGAGCGGACTGGAGCCCCGCATTATGGGAGTAGGACCCATTTACGCCATTCCTTCCGCTCTTAAAAAAGCGGGATTAAAGCAGGATGATATTGAGCTAATTGAATTAAACGAAGCCTTTGCCTCACAATCACTGGCCGTTATGCGTACACTTGGATTAAATCCAGAGATTGTAAATGTAAACGGTGGCGCCATTGCACTGGGTCATCCGTTGGGTTGTTCAGGAGCCAAACTTAGTGTACAGCTTTTAAATGAAATGAAAAGACGTAAACAAAAGTATGGTATGGTAACCATGTGTGTGGGAACAGGACAAGGGGCTGCAGGGATTTTTGAATTGATGAACTAGGTGCCAAAAGCAAATTTTTAGAAACTCACGGTTGATTGATCAAGTTTTTTGAACCTAACATTAACCGTTTGACCATAAACATCTTATTTACCACCCGTCATTTTTTGCTGCATAGCCAGTATTGCATTCTACAATGCTTTTCACTCCTTAGAACTAAATAATAATCTTATTTTTGCCCGTTCTTAAAAATCAGGCATGTTACGTTACGCTTTACATTTTGGGGGGATACAGGGGGTAGCAACATTTGCCATATTCCTTCTATTGTATTGGATGGGCATTAACCCTTTAGGCAATGCATCGTGGTTAGGGGCATGGATACCGGTGTTGATTATAGCCAAAGCAACACGCTCCTATCGCGATCATGAGTTGGAAGGTTTTATCAGCTACTCAGAAGGATTTCGCATGGGGCTTTTTACCGCTATAGCTGGTGGCTTATTGTCGGCACTGCTCATCTTTATTTTTTGCACGCTAGTTGATAGCACCATCGTGGATGAGTTTAAGGAACAAACACTGTCACAATTAGAGTTGGTAGAGGCGCAAATGAAAGGACTGATGGGCGACACCCTCTATGAAAATGCGGTGGAAACGTACAACAACATTAACCTGCAATCTATCGTTTCAAGTGAGTTCTTCAACAAATTATTGGGCGGACTAATTATCTCCCTCATTACAGCCGCTATCTATAAAAAAGACAAGCCTTATGTACCACCAACGCAAGAATAACACCTGCCTATGAACGCTTACGATATTTCTGTTGTTGTTCCCTTGTACAATGAAGCTGAATCCCTAACTGAACTAACAGAATGGATTGAGCGTGTGATGTTGACTAATGGTTTTACTT
>JAYTNW010000262.1:0-4329 GCA_043748115.1 Bacteroidota bacterium
CTTACGGGAGAAAAAGTAACTGCTTTTGTAAAACAGGATGGACTGACAACAGTTGTTACTGAAAAAAATAAATTTAAAGCGCGGTATATCATTAATTGCACAGGCCTTTTTAGCGACCGCGTTGCAAAACAGGACGGAGTGGATCCTAAAATGCAGATTGTTGGCTTCAGAGGAGATTATTATGATCTTACTGAAAAAGGAATGCATAAAGTTAAGAACCTCATTTACCCGGTTCCTGATCCGCAGTTTCCGTTTTTAGGTGTTCATTTTACAAGGATGATAGGGCATGGAACAGAATGCGGCCCTAATGCTGTATTTACTTTTAAGCGTGAAGGGTATGGCAAAACAGATTTTAATTTGCGCGATTCGCTGCAAGCTGGTATGTATGCAGGCACTTGGAAACTCTTGTTTAAACACTGGCGTTTTGCGTTGGATGAATATAAAAGGGCTTTTTCCAAACGTTTATTTTTAGAGCGTTTACAACGGCTAATCCCTTCATTAGAAATGGATGACATTACCCCCGGCAGAGCAGGCGTTAGAGCAATGGCGTTAGACGCTGATGGAAACATGATTGATGATTTTAAAATTGAATATCATCAAAACGCTATTCATGTCCTAAATGCCCCTTCACCGGCAGCCACTGCATCGTTAGCAATTGGCACTGCAGTAAAAGACATGGCCGAAAAGTTTTTTAAATTATAGTTTTTTCCAGCTCTTTTACTTTGACGCTATAAGGTAAATATCCCATGTTTGATCAAGTCCTTGATCTTGCAAATAAAAATCTTTGGTTGTAATATGGGTGGTGGTGTCCACCTTTTCTTTTAGGTTTTTGCGCATTAGGTTAGTGACTAAATTGTAGGGCACTGTTAACAAACTTGCTGGAAGTCTTTTGTGCAACCCAAGGATGTCCCACTTTAAAATCATCCGCACAAACTTTTCATTTTGAAAGTAGTAGCCATTAACCACTTCATTTCCGTTCAGGCCTTTTAATTCAAAATCTTTTGTAAGTCCACCCACCTCATCTTTCATTTCTGTAAACGTATATTCAAAAATATGAAAAGGATTGCGGGCCAATGATTTTTTGGCATTGGGGGTGGTCACTAATATTTTACCTCCGGGTTTAACCACGCGTAAACACTCCTTTAAAAACTCTTTGCGGGGATGTATATGTTCAATAAATTGAAATGCCGTAATCACATCAAAACTATTATCGGGAAAGGGAAGTGGAGGTATTACCCCTTGCTGAAAAGATAGATTACTTTGTGAGGTGTAACTTTTTTTATTGCCATCAATGGTTTGTGCGTCATAGTCAAGTCCGGTTATCTCAGATGCCTGCTTTGCCATTAAAGCCGTTCCATAAGCGTTTCCACAACCCACGTCCAACACCTTTCTTCCTGTTATATATGGAATGGCAAACTCATAGGCAAACTGGCAACGCTGATAGGTTACGTTGTTGGCTTCATCGTGTTGTGCTCGTTCATGTGTTGACATAAGGCATATTAGTTTTGTGGCCTGCAAAGAAACAATTTAAAAGGCTTAATTTAAGCACCAATGCTGCGGGTAATTAGTGGATTAATGAAGAGACCCAAATTTAACAGCACATTAGCATTACCACATAAGGTTAGCTGTTTATTTTGCTAAATTCGCACGCTCTTAATTTGCACAGAACTACTGTATTATGAACAAGTACACGAAAATCAATAACATGACCGGCTGGTTAACCTTTGGTATTGCTGCCTGGGTTTATCTTTCCACCATTGAAATGACCGGAAGTTTTTGGGATTGCGGTGAGTTTATTGCTGCTGCCTACAAACTTCAGGTTGGACATCCTCCCGGAGCACCACTCTTTTTAATGATATCCCGCTTTTTCACCCTATTTGCCGGTGATAATGTGCAAATGGTGCCCATCATGGTTAACGCTTTTAGCGCCATTGCCAGTGCGCTTGCAGTGCTGTTTACCTTTTGGACCATTACTGCCATAGCACGTAAAATTGTTATTAAAAACAATGTGCCTTCAATGGGTGATATTATCACCATAATGGGTTGTGGAATAGTAGGAGCTTTAGCTTTTACATTTTGTGACTCCAATTGGTTTTCTGCTGTGGAAGGCGAGGTTTATGCCACTTCACAATTTTTTACATGCATTGTGGTGTGGGCTGTATTTAAATGGGAAAGCGTAGCTAATGAAAAACATTCCATTCGCTGGATCATACTTATTGCCTATCTCATGGGGCTTTCCATTGGAGTTCACTTACTTAATTTACTTTGTATCCCTGCACTCGCTTTTGTTTATTATTTTAAAAAGTATCCTTTTTCGTGGATGGGAGCAATAAAAACATTTGGTGTTGCCGTACTTATTCTTCTTATTGTACAATATGGTGTAATTGCCTGGTTTGTTGATTTGGGAGCAAGCATTGACCTGATGGCTAATCAATCAGGCATGAGCATTTGGACGGGCTTCAGCATTTTTGCCATTATCGTTATTGCAGCATTGATTTACGGAATTTATTACACCCAGAAAAATGATAAGCCTTTGCTCAATACTGTTTTATTAAGCCTTGCCTTTTTGTTGATTGGTTACACCAGCTACACTCAAATCGTTGTTCGTTCGTTAGCCAATCCTCCTATGGATGAAAACAATCCTGAAAACGCATACGGTTTATTGGGCTACCTAAATCGTGAGCAATATGGAGATCGCCCACTCGGCTATGGTCAATATTACGATGCTAAAGTGGTGGATCAAAAAGAAGGATCAATGAGCTATACTGCTATTGATGGAAAATATGTTGCAACAGGTGCTAAGGTTACTCAAATTTACGACCCGGCACGCTGCACCCCTTTTCCTCGAATGTTCAGTCGCGAACCAAATCACATTTCTGCTTACAAAGAGTGGGCTGATATTAAAGGGGAACAAAAACCTGATTTTGGAAATAACCTTAAGTTCTTAATGTCATACCAAATCAACCACATGTACTGGCGCTATTTTATGTGGAACTTTGTTGGAAGGCAAAATGACATACAAGGCCATGGAAGCATTTTAAAAGGAAACTGGATTAGTGGTATTCCATTTATTGATAACATGTTAATTGGCCCACAAGAAAAACTTGCGCAAAGTATGCTTAACAACAAAGCAAGAAACACTTTTTATTTTCTACCACTTATATTAGGAATTATTGGTATGATATATCATTTCAAAAAAGATTCCAATGATGCTTCAGTGGTATTGCTGTTGTTTTTAATGACGGGGCTTGCTATTGTTGTTTATTTGAACACCACACCTTATCAGCCACGTGAACGTGATTATGCCTATGCCGGATCATTTTATGCCTTTTGTATATGGATAGGTATTGGGGTGGCCGCAATTATTGATATGCTCAAGAAACGGAACGTTCCGTATGTAGCTGGTGCTTTAGGGGCCTCGCTATTATGCTTGGTTGCTGTTCCCGGGCTCATGGGAAAAGAAGGATGGGATGATCATAATCGTTCATTCCGTTATACATCTCGTGATTTTGCCTATAACTACCTCAATTCCTGTGCACCCAATGCAGTTATATTCACCAATGGAGATAATGACACTTTCCCTTTATGGTACATACAAGATGTGGAAGGCGTACGTACCGATGTTCGTGTTATTAACCTTAGCTTGTTAAACACAGATTGGTACATTGAACAGATTAAAAGAAAAGCGTACGAGTCAAACCCCGTACCTTTTACACTCACACAAAAACAGTACATGCAGGGAACGCGCGATTATGTTCCTTTTTACGATAGAAAAATTGAAGGCTATAGCGATCTTCAAGATATCATGAAATTTATTACCAGCGATGATGCCGAAGCTAAAGTAAGAAGCGAAGGCGGAGAAGAATTCAATTATCTTCCTACAAAAAAATTCAGGATAAAGGTTGACAAAAATGCTGTTTTGAAAAATGGTGTTGTTGCCATGAAAGATTCAGATAAAATTGTTGACTACATTGAATTTGAAATCAGTAAAAACTACGTGATGAAAGCTGATTTAATGATTTTAGACCTTATTGCACATAATGACTGGACTCGCCCAATTTACTTTGCCGTAACGGTGGGTAACGATGCTTACATGAATCTTGAAAATTATTTCCAGTTAGAAGGATTGGCTTATCGCTTTGTACCTATTAAAGCCAATGCTGATGCTTCTGGCCAAACAGGAAGTGTGGGTACTGACCAAATGTACACCAACATGATGAGTAAATTTTTATACGGCAACATGAATGACCCACGTGTTTATCTTGACCAGAACAATTTGAACATGACCATGAACTTCAGAAATAATTTTGCGCGTTTAAGCGAGTCGTT
>JAYTNW010000263.1:0-5599 GCA_043748115.1 Bacteroidota bacterium
AGAGCCTACAAGTAATTTTTGAATACCATTATCCAGAAACATGCATGGTGTGCTATAACCAAAGGTGCTAAAAGCGGTGTTGGTTACAAATACGCCACCAAAGGAATTGGTAACGAAACTAAAAACAGGATTGGAAGCAGTGCCTGTGTTATGGTAATAAAAAATTCGCCCTAGCTGTTCGCCTATTAAAAGGTCAATCAATCCATCAAAATCCACATCTATCAGTTGAGGGGTGCTGTTTTTACCCACGTCAATGTTTTGGTAGTTAACGCCATTGGGAGCCAATGAAAATTGTGCGGGATTAAACGGAGGTGATGTGTTTTTAAAATAGTAAAGGTTGCCGGCTTCATTGCCAATGAGCATGTCATCATCTCCATCGCCATCCAAATCTCCAAAGGCAGGAAAAATGCTCAATAACTGATAAGTTTGAAGCGAAGAATAATCGTTGGTAATCCAGTCAAAACGTGGGCATGCGCCTGTTGATGTGTTTTTAAATAAAGTAAGTGACGATTCCAGGTGGCCATTGGCAACTGTTGAGTCGTGAATGAAGTATCCATCGTTGCCAATGATCAAATCTTTTTTGCCATCACCATCAGCATCAAAAAAAACAGGATTGGAAGCGCATCCGGCATCAATCATTTCATCGGTTAAAAAACCTTTTTTGATAAACTGGAAATTGTGGATGGCGTTGTTGCCCGTGTTTTTGTAAAAAAGATTGTTGTTTTTGTTTTCTGATTGTTTTTCCGAGCAAGAGGATACCAGAAGATCTTCCACGCCATCATTATCTGCATCAAACAAATAAGGACTGGGGAAAGTAACATAATCAACCGCTGTGCTGCTTAACGGAAACAGGCTGTCTTGAAAGTTGATGCTGTCGTTTACACCGGGTATTAATGCGTTATTGTTTAAATAAAGAAGGTTGTTGCCCAGCAGGTCTCCGTTAATAATATCAATATCACCATCAGCCCCTTCATCATAACCAATCATGCAAGAGCCTGAATGTAAGCCATGCCTAAATCCCAGAATAGCGGTGTTGCTGAAAGGGCTTAAACCCACATGACCCCACTGATCATCCAATTGTTTTAAAACAAAGGTGTCGCAACGCAAAAAAAGTTCTTGGGCCAGGTTTTCATGGTATTCAATAAAGTTAGCCGCAGATTGAAACGTTAGCACATCCAAATCGCCATCGCCATTTACGTCAGCAAAAATGGGCTGGCTAACCCCTGAAACAAATAGAGATGTTTGAAAGCATGGCGGGTTAGGTTGGAATATGCAGGTGGGCAGCGGTGAGTAAGTTAACGTGAAATTGGGATTGCCACCAATAGGATTGTTGGTGTAAACATCAACCCCTGAGGAAGTTTTATTGTAGGTAAAAATATCTTCATCACCGTCACAATCGTAATCTTTTAAAATACAAAACGAAACCATATTTGAAGGAAAAAATCGTTCGTAGAATGGATCGTAATGGTAATCTACCGTATTGGACGTACCGTTGTTAATGAATGTGCGCATCTTATAAACCCCCGAGTAGGCCGACTCGAATTGCTTATCAAAAAGAAATAGATCTTTTATTCCGTCACCATTCATATCAATAGTGTTAAAGGAGGTTGAGTTAAGGCCACCGGCCCATGCATTATTTAATGCGATGCCATTAACAAATACTTGTGGCTTTACCGATTTTGCATAAGGCTGAGCGAAGGCAGCTACGTTGATAAAAAAGGACGCAGCCATTAGTAGTAAAGTTTTGTTTTTCATGACAGCTGTTAGAACAAGAAGTTATCTTACTATTATTTTTCGGGTAAATAAACTTCCCGTGGTAATAATGCGCAAGGTGTAAAAACCTTTTGCGTACTTATGTAAAGATAGTGTCTTTTTTGAGCCTGTGAAACTATCATTGGTAACGAGCCTTCCTCTTACATCATAAATGGTATAGGATCCGTTGAGCACGTTACTGTCAATAAATTCAAAGGTGAGACTTTCTGTTGCAGGGTTCGGGTAAATTAACAAGTTGTTTGCCTTTGGGTTAGTGTCAATAACCACAACAGGCGTTGCTTTGGAATAATAGGAAATTCCACCTGCAAAACTTCCGGTGATGATTTCAGGAAAGGTGTCGTTATTCAGATCAGCCACATCAAACGTTATGCGGTAAGGTTCATGTATGCCAAAAGCGAAAGTATCCAATAGGTTAAAAGTGCCGCCCAAATTACCATCTATATTGTCATACAAAAATAACCGCCCCACCTCGGAGCCTACCAGCAATTTATGTTGTCCGTTTTCTACATACAGTTTTGGGTTGCTGTAACCAAAATAAGAAACAGCAGGATTGCGAACATCCACACCTCCAAAATGGTTGGTGACATAAGTAAATACAGGGGTTGTCGCATTTCCCGTATTTCGGTAATAAAAAATAGCACCATAGGTTTCACCAATAAGTAAGTCGGGAAGATTGTCACCATCTACATCG
This sequence comes from Bacteroidota bacterium, assembly GCA_043748115.1. Classification (GTDB taxonomy): domain Bacteria; phylum Bacteroidota; class Bacteroidia; order AKYH767-A; family OLB10; genus OLB10. The sequence goes on from JAYTNW010000263.1 coordinate 2,465, forward strand.
GTTAATTGTGGTGCGCTATAGGTTCCCACATCAATACTTTGGTAATTAACACCATTTGGTGCAAGGCTATACTGCCCGCTGCCATTGTTTACAAAATAATAAAGATTGCCTGCAGAATTTCCAATCAGGAGATCAATATCACCATCGTTATCCAAATCAGCAAAGGTGGGTTTAATGGCGGTAAGTAAATACTGGCGGAGATTGGCAAAATCATTGGTCATCCAAGTAAATTCAGGTGTGTTACCACTTGAAGTGTTTCGGTAATAAGCGATACATGACTCCTGATGTCCTTGCACGGAGTCGGACACAAAGTATCCGTAATTGCCAATCAACAAATCTTGTTTGCCATCTGCATCCACATCAAAAAAAGTAATGTTAGAGCCTGATCCTACATCTATCATTTCATCAGTGAGAAAGCGATTTTTTGTGTAATGAAATTGATGGTTAGTGTTTGATCCAATGTTCTTATAAAATAAATTGTTGTTGTAGTTTTCGGAATATAATTCTGAACAGGAAGAAACCACAATGTCGTTAACCCCATCATTATCTGCATCAAAATAATAAGGAGACGGAAATGTGGTGTACAAAGTAGGAATGTCATATTGAGGGAACAAAGTGTCTTGGGAAATAATAGAGTCAGTAACTCCGGGCACTCCGCTATTTTCCATAAACAATAGATTATTGCCTAAGAGATCTCCATTCAGCAAGTCAATGTCTCCATCCCCGTTTTGATCAAAACCTATCATGCAGGAGCCGCTATGTTGTGCATTGTTTCTGCTGGCAGAGTCGCCTTGTTGTGTAAAGAAAAGACAGTCGCTCGGATTAAACACAGCAGTGTTTTTGAAAGAACTGAGACCCACATGCCCCCAACATTGCCTGCGTTGCACATAAACTAATGTATCGCAACGGCCGTAATTTTCTTGTGCATAGTTTTCATGGTATTCAATTGCACCTCCAATAAGTGTTACCGTTAACACGTCCAAGTCCCCATCTCCATTTACATCTTTTAAAACCGGCTGGTTAACATTGCTTACGTAAAGGTTTGCATACGATCCACCCAGAAACATGCTGTTTACAAGGCTATAGGCCAGAGAAAAAGAAAGCCCATTTCCTGCAGTGTAATCATTGTGATACACGGCCATTCCGCCAAGGTTGGTGTAGGTAAAAATATCTTCTTTGCCATCGCAGTCATAATCTACAAGCAACACCCACTCGGCTAAATTTTGAGGGAATTTGCTTTCATATTGAGGGGCATACTTATAGTCAACCGTATTAGCAGTGCCCATATTAAGGAAGGTTCTGATTTTATGATAGCCTCGGTAAGGAGCCAGGTTTTGCTTGTCGAAAAGAAAAAGATCTTTAAGGCCGTCACCGTTAAGATCAATGGTGTTAAACATAGCACTGTTAAGTCCGCCTGCCCAAGGGTTTTTAAGACTTTGTCCGTTTACCACAACATTGGGATTGGTGTACTTTACGTATTGGCTAAAGGAGTTTAGCGTAAAAAGGCAAAAGATGGCCTGCAAAATAAGATTGCGGCAAATGGTTTTCATTTCGCTGGAATTAAATATGTAATCAAAATTAGAATAATTAACGGTTGAATTGTACTTTTATAACGTAAATTTTACAATTAAAGTTAACATAATAAATCACGGATATGCCCTCATTTGACATAGTAAACGAAGTGGATGTGCAGAAACTCGATAATGCCATTAATGTAGCCAAAAAGGAAATTAGTACACGATACGATTTTAATGGCTCGAAAACGGAGGTAGATTTTGAAAAAAAGGAAATGGCGTTAAAAGTGCTGACGGAGAACGACATGCGCATGAAAGCCATTCAAGACATACTCATTAGCCGCACCTTAAAACAGGGAATAGATCCGCGATGTTATGATTTCGGAAAGGAAGAATATGCTTCGGGCAACATGGTGCGCAAAGACGTGAAAATAAAAAAAGGCATTGATAAGGAAACAGCTAAAAAAATCGTTAAAATGATTAAAGACTCGGGCCTTAAAGTGCAGGCCTCCATTATGGATGAGCAAGTGAGGGTAACCGGAAAAAAAATTGACGACTTACAGGACGTTATTTCTTTGATGAGAACATCGTCCATGGAGCTGCCTTTACAGTATGTGAACTTCCGGTAGATGCGAAACCAAAACAGTAATCCTTCGTAAAAAGCGAAAAACATAATAGAAGCAGATGAAAGTAGAAAAAAAATCGGGGTTGACGAGAAAGCAATTTATTAATGAACACCTGAAGCCTGGAGTGCCAGTGGTTTTAACGGATGCCACAACAAAATGGCCGGGTCGTCAGAAATTCACTCCTGAATTTTTTAAAAAAAACTATGCTGATAAAATAACAAAAATCAGTGGTAAGGAGTATAAGTTCGGTGAGTTTATTGATATGATGTTGAACTCTACTGCGTCAAACCCGGCTCCGTACCCATGTAAATTTGACATGGGGGTGCATTTTCCGGAGCTTTTGCCTGATGTGCTGCCTCGCTTTGAGTATGCAATGCCCGACCGCATTGGCCATGCACTACTGCCAAAGGCTGCATTGCCAGGTGCAGCAACCTTAGAAGTGTTTTTGGGTGGACCCGGAGGTAAGTTTCCTTTTTTACATTACGACTATCTTCATTTATATACTTTCATTAACCAAATGTATGGCGATAAAGAGTTTACTGTTTTTGCTCCTGGTAATGAAAAATTTGTGTATGCCGATCCAGAAAATCCATGGAGATCCACCATTGAAGATCATCAGGAGCCTGATTTCAACAAATATCCTTTGTTCAAAAATGCTACTCCCATAAAAGTAGTGGTGGGGCCGGGAGAAACAATTTTTATTCCATGCGGCTGGTGGCATACAGCCAAGTCGTTAACGCCATCAGTGTCTATTGCGCTTGACCTGCTTAATAGCAACAACTGGAAAGCATTTAGGGAAGATGTTAAATTCGAAACAAAAAAACGCAGTCCATTAAAGGCAGCTTTATTAGACAGCTATTTGATTGGCGCAGGTATTTTGTTAAGCGCAGGCGAAAAAATAAAAGGATATTAATAAATACATCCTCACTTTTTTTACTGAATAATCCTCATCTTTTGTTTTTTACTACTTGGTTTTTATATAATCAAATGGGAAA
>JAYTNW010000264.1:0-10858 GCA_043748115.1 Bacteroidota bacterium
ATGTGTTAGTTTTTCAAGCTTGGCTATGTGTGCAATTTCGGGTGGCCCTAAGGAATGTAGTTTTAAATCTGGATATAGCGATTTTAATTCGCGGAACAGGTTGGAATAAAAAGCCAACCCTAGTTCAGGATGATGGCCGCCCTGCAACAGCAACTGCTCGCCACCGTAACGAAATGTTTCTTCTATTTTCTGCTTATACTGGTCTATGGTGGTGATGTAGGCTTCTTTGTGGCCGGGAATACGGTAAAAGTTGCAGAACTTGCAATTGGCAATGCATACATTGGTTGTATTTACATTGCGATCAATGATCCAAGTCACCTTGCCATCGGGCTTTTGCTTTTTGCGGAGGTCATCGGCCACCAGCATTAAATCGGTGAGGGGTGCATGTTCAAACAAAAAAACACCTTCTTCTGCGCTTAAAAATTCGAACTGAAGTGCGCGTTTCAGTAAATCATTAACATTGTGCATACGGAGGTTACTCTCTTTTCTCTAACGACTGTAAAGGGAAAATGTTTTTTGTGTACTTTCATCCCCTCAAACGTTTTCAATTTTTCAATGGGTAAATTTACGAAAATTAAGTTCAGAAAAATTCAACGTTTGTGTCATTTTATTCATAATCATCGTTAATATCTCACCAGCTAAACTCCATTTACTATGGCAGCAAAAAACCTGCTCGCAAAAACTGTTACTGAAAACCATCATGTGGTCCTGGTTACCACCAATGCCAACCGCTTTGATGAGCACTATTTTTCGAAAGAAGAATTAGCTTATGTAAAAGGGGAGCTAAAGAACAAGAAAAAATTAGTTTCGGTAAACCAGTACAAGCGATGTGTTTTTGTACAGGTGATTGATACCAGCGGCATTGAACGCCACCAGCAGCATGAAAGTGCCCGCAAGGCAGGCCACCAATTAGCCGGTATGTTAAACAGGCTTAAGGCTAAGGAAGTAATCATTACTGCCGAAACCCTTCGGGAGGAGTTACTGTGCATTGCAGAAGGCATGGCATTGGCCAACTATCAGTTTTTGAAATACAAGACTGAACCTGAAAAAAACACGCTGGAGATCATTGGCATAAAATCAAAAAAAATAAAAGATGCTGACCTTAACCAGTTAAACATCATGGTTGATGCTGTTTGCAAGGCACGTGACTTGGTAAACGAGCCGGTGGTGTATCTTACGGCAGTTCAGCTTTCTAAAGAGTTTGAAAAAATGGGGAAAGATGCCGGGATCAAGGTATCTGTGTTACATAAGAAAGAAATCGAAAAATTAGGCATGGGTGGGTTACTCGCAGTAAACCTTGGTAGCCAGGATCCACCTACCTTTACAGTGATGGAATACAAACCCAACCGACATAAAAACAAAAAGCCAATTGTTCTTGTGGGCAAAGGTGTGGTGTATGATACTGGTGGGCTGAGCTTAAAACCTACTGCCAACAGCATGGATTATATGAAATGCGACATGGGTGGTGCTGCCGCTGTGGGATGCGCTGTGTATGCCATAGCAAAATCAAAACTGCCTGTGCATGTGATAGCACTTATTCCTTCTACAGATAACCGTCCGGGCGAAAATGCTTATGTGCCGGGCGATGTAATAACAATGTATAGCGGTAAAAAAGTGGAAGTGCTGAATACCGATGCCGAAGGACGTTTGATATTGGCCGATGCTTTACACTATGCCAAGCAGTATAAACCCGAACTGGTGATGGAGTTCAGTACTTTAACCGGTGCTGCCAGCAATGCTTTAGGTAAATATGGCTGCGCATTTTTAAGCACTGCCTCCAGCGCTGAAAACAGAGCCATCATGAAAAGTGCAGAAAATGTTTACGAGCGCATGGTGCAGTTCCCCATGTGGAGCGAATATGGCGACCTTATTAAATCAGACGTGGCCGATATTAAAAACATTGGTGGCCCTATAGCAGGAATGATTACAGCGGCCAAATTCCTCGAGCATTTTGTTGACTACCCTTACATGCATTTCGACATTGCAGGCACTGCTTTTGTGCATGGTGAAGATAGCTACCGCGGCAAAGGTGGTACCGGTTACGGAGTGCGACTAATAGTTGATTTTGTAAAAAACAAATTGTAAAAAATGAGTACGGTAGAGAGCGAAATAAAACCCAAAATTGGCATTACCATTGGCGATATTAATGGCGTTGGAATTGAGATTATAATAAAAACGCTGGCCGACAGCCGCATGTTAACCGTGTGTACACCAATAATCTATGGTTCGTCAAAGGTTATATCATATCACCGCAAGGCGCTAAATAATTTGGAGTTTAATTTTAACACCATACGCCATGCTGATGAAGCCAGCCACAAAAAAACAAACCTTATTAACTGCTGGGAAGAGGATGTGAAAGTGGAGTTGGGAAAACCCAATGAACTGGGCGGACAGTATGCCTTAAAATCGTTGCAAAGTGCTGGCAAGGATTTGATGGAGAAAAAGATTGATGCCGTGGTTACTGCGCCAATAGATAAAGCTACCATACAAAGCGAAGGCTTTACAATGAAAGGGCAAACAGAATTTTTTGCATCGCTGAGTAACACTGCTGAGCCTGTGATGCTGATGGTGAGTGACCGTATGCGCATTGCTTTAGTGAGTGGACACATGGCCTTGAAAGAGGTGGCAGGTTCCATTACCAAAGAAAAAATAATTGCCAAAACAAAAATCGTTAACGAAACACTGAAACGTGATTTTGGTATCCGCAAACCACGCATTGCCGTGTTGGCACTTAACCCACATGCCGGTGATGGTGGACTGATGGGTAAAGAAGAGGAAGAATGCATAGCACCTGCTGTTAAAGAGCTTAACAATGCAGGCCTTAGCGTGTATGGCCCTTACCCGGCAGATGGCTTTTTCGGCTCGTCTAAGTTTAAAGGTTTTGATGCGATCATGGCCATGTATCACGATCAGGGATTGGTACCTTTTAAAGCACTTGCTTTTTCTACCGGTGTTAATTATACGGCCGGACTTCCTATAATACGCACCTCACCCGATCATGGCACCGCTTATGATATTGCCGGAAAAGGAGTAGCCAGCGAAGACTCTTTTCGGGAAGCTATTTATCTTGCCTGCGACATTGCCAAACAACGCATGATCACCGCTGAAATTACTGCCGACCCACTTAAAATAACCAGCAGAGCATCGGACAGGTAGTTGTAAAGGGAGGAAGAAAAGAAAATCAAAATTGAAAAGGATGCTCAATCCAATTGGTTCGCTCAAAGCGAGCAGATAGTTGATTGGAAACTAAAGCTCAATCCTAAAACTCAAACACAAACTTACCTAACGAAAAAAGCCGCCAAATGGGCGGCTTCGGTTTTGTTGCGGGAGGTTAATCAATCCGCCAGGTTTTGGTTTATCGCTTGGGGGCAACGGTATGCAAGGGATTAGCCTTTGTAAAACCGTTTGTTTATTACTTTTTGTGCACCATCAATTACCTGCACCACATACACTCCTTTTGTGAAATATTGAACGTCCATTTCAGTGTAAGTGCCCGTTAACTGTTTTTTTACCACCAGCTTTCCGCTTTGGTCAAAAACAAGGGCTGTTACCTGTGTACCTAAATTATTTTTAATGACCAATTGATCACCTTGTAAGTTTACACTTAACTCGTTGTTGCTGTTAAAATCGGGCAATGCTGTGGGTGCCACAAGGCCGTGTGCATTGGCAAGATCGGTAAGTGTGTTGTTGTTAAACACAGGCATACCTAATGATGCAGTGGTGCCGCTGAAGTTTACAGGCAACAACGCAGGTGTACCCACATCCATACCTAAGTAAAGAGTTCCGTCCTTAAACATGCTGCCGTAAAAGCCTTGTTGGTAATTAAGTGTGGTGGCATAGGTGCCAACAATTACTCCCAAAGGGCTGATCACATTCATTTGGTTAGTGTTGCCAACACCGGTGCCACGGAAACAATAAATATAACCGTTATTATCAACGGCCAAGTCAGCAACTGTATATTCAAGTGAGTTGTCCTGAAACACAGTTTGTAACGTACCATCACTCATCAATCGCACAATGGATTGGGTGTTAGGTGTGGTGCTAAAATCGTAACGCATAAAATAAATAAAGTTGCCATACGCACCACCATTTAGGTAAAAGTAGTTATCGCTGTAAACAACATCCCATGCCGTACCCGACCATCTTAAAATTTCGCCCATGCCACCTGTAATTGCACTGGCATAAAGCGTGCGGTTGGTGCTGCTGTTCAGTATATCGTTACCAAAAGAAAGGCTATAAAGGTTGCTGCTGTAAGGCGCTGCACAAGGACCCTGATCGGTAACGCTTCCACCGGTTAAAGTGTATTGGTGAATGGTGTTTCCATCTGTACCGTAAAAATAATCCTGTTGCGGCTGCATGTCGGTTACAGGTTGTGCTTTTAATGCAATAGCACTTGCAAAGCAAAGGATAATAGCTGGTAATGTTTTCATTTTCTGCAACTGGTGGTTAAACAAAGCTATATACCGCCCACGGCCGAAAAAAATATTTGTGACCAGTACACTGCTTTTGTAGGCAGGAAACGCTAATGGATGGGTGAAATTTGGTCAAGCGGTGGTGAAAAGCCGTTAAAAAAGTTACACTTTACTTTTAGTGCAACTCCATCAAAGAGCTATTTAATTTTGATGATATAATAGCCACTATCACCTTATAAAAAAATCATTTTACCTTTTTGACATAAAATGCCAATCTTAAAAAAGGTTAAAAAAAAGGCCTTGAAAACAATCCCAAACAAAACATTATTCTTAATTTCGCTTGAAAGGGAAGGCACAGCGATTAATTACGATAAAATAAGATTACTTTATGAAAAAATTTGTACTAGCTAAAAAAGCAAGCCTTATTTATTTGCAATTGCTTTTTGCTTGGATAGGCTCACAGGCTACAGCACAGGTTCCTTCACCGGCACTCATCGGATATTTTCACAATTGGAACGATGCCAGTGCACCCTATATTCAACTGGATCAAGTGGACATGCGTTACAATATTATTGATGTATCGTTTGCTGTTCCGCAAGTGGGCACCGATTACAAAATGCAGTTTATCCCCGACCAAGTTTCACAGGCCGTTTTTATCTCGCAGATGCAAACCTTGCAGGCGCAAAACAGAAAAGTGATCATCAGTATTGGTGGTGCCAACTCCCCTGTTTCGCTTGATAATATTATGGAGCGCGATTCATTTGTTGCTTCCATGTCCAACATCATTAACACTTACCAGTTTGATGGTATAGACATTGATTTGGAAGGCAGTGCATTGTCAGTAAGCGGTGGAACCATTGCCGCCCCTGTTGATGCGCATGTCATTCATCTTATTGACGCTGTTAAGCAGATCATGGCCGATTACTATGCAACACATAACAAACACCTTATTTTAACCATGGCTCCCGAAACAGCATTTGTGCAGGGAGGGCAATCTGCCTATGGCGGAATATGGGGCGCTTACCTACCAGTGTTACATGCCCTACGCGACTCTTTAGACCTTTTGCATGTGCAGCTTTACAACAGCGGTAGCATGTATGGCATTGACGGGAATGTGTACACACAAGGCACCGCGGATTTTATCATTGCCATGTGTGAAGCCGTAATTCAAGGATTTAACACCTCAGCAGGAATGTTTGCGGGATTACCTGCAAGCAAAATTGCAGTGGGGCTTCCTGCCTGCCCCCTTGCTGCGGGAGGTGGCTTTACGGATACAGCAACTGTAAAATCAGCCATTGATTATTTGCGTGGAACAGGTCCACAGCCGGGAAATTATATTTTGGTAAATACAACGGGCTATCCCTCTTTAAAAGGAATGATGACATGGAGCATTAACTGGGATGCTGCTGCCGGTTGCGGAGGTGTTTATGAGTATGCTACAAATTATCAAAACATATTCGGCATTGCATCAAGTGATGAAGAAATACTGCGATCGAAAGAAATTTTGTTTTACTATGATGCTATTCAAAACATTTTACATGTGGATGCATCATGTTGCATAGCTGCAACGCTGCCTGTTCGCATTTACAACATGTCGGGGCAAGTGGTTTACTCATGTGTGATTACAAATGAAATAAATACTATTAACATCTCTCTTTTTCCTCAAGGGATTTATGCAATAAGTGCTGGCGGATATCATCAAAAAATAATGCGATAAAAATTAGCGCTTCCCATTTAAGATTTCAACTGTAAGGTAAAACATTTACTTTAGTAAGCAAATTCTAATGCTTACCAAAAAACGAAAACACTAAAAGCGAAAACCATCGCTGCAGCCATTACTTTGTTATGTATTGTTTCCTGCTTTTATAACGGTAATGCCTCACATCTTTTTGGAGGCGAGATTACGTGGAAGTGCCAAGGCAACGGGCAATATGTTTTTACCGTTAAAGCCTATCGCGACTGTAATGGTATTCCGTTGGCGCCTATCACACAGATAAACGTTTATGGGCATCCTACAGTTTGCTCTATACCCATTAACAGTTCGCTAACCATATTGAACGACATCAGTCCTACCAGTTGTTTCCCAACCTGCCTCACAGGCGGGCCAGGTACTACACAGGAATTTATTTTTACCAGTGTACCCGTTTCATTACCTGGCGTGCCTCCATCTGCAGGCTGGGTTTTTGCAGTTGGTGATTGTTGCCGTAATACTCTAGCTAATTTAAGTGGCGGTGGACAAGTATTTACAGTTCGATCTGTTATGAACCCTTATCAAAATCAACTTGCTGATCCGTGTTTTGACTCTTCTCCTTTTTTTGCTGAGAGACCCAACACTTATATTTGTATAGGTTATCCCTACACCTACAATCCCACGGCTATTGATGCAGAAAGAGACTCATTGGTTTATGCCTGGGCACAGTGTATTGATGAACCCACATCATTAACATGCTCTCCATTTTTTGCACCCGTTATACCATTTAGCCCTGCTCCTTACACTACACAAAACCAGATACCCGGTAATCCAACTCTTGATACCAGAACAGGGGAAATTAATTTTTATGTTACGAATGGAGCATCAACCATAGGTAATTTTGTATCATGCATTAAAGTAACTGCTTATCGCTGTGGAGTTAAAATTGCAGAAGTTTTTCGTGAGTGTGCATTTACATTAAACAACAACTGCCTCGTTCAAGGAGTCCCTCCCAACAACAATAACACACCTCCTAATGTAAATCCCCCATTCATTGATCCAAACACCGGAGCACAAACCTCTTTTACCGATACGGTTGTTGCAGGAGATATGGTGTCGTTCAATTTTTCTGCCAGCGATTTTCAACAGAACATTTCCGGCTCACTTCAACCAGGTCCACAAACCGTTACGCTCTCTGCTCTCGGAGATTATTTCGGAACGGGCTTTACCGATGCAACATCAGGTTGCGCACATCCGCCCTGCGCCACATTAACTCCTGCTCCACCGGTAACAACTCCATTATTTTCCAACATGCAGTTTAACTGGCAAACCAGTTGTAACCTCATTAACAACATACAGGCCTGCAACAATACTATTTATAACACGTTTTATTTCATTCTCACCGCCAGAGACAATGGATGTCCCGCCAATGGTGCAAGTGTAGCCACCATCAGCATTACAGTAACTGGCCCTGAAATATTTCACAGCAACGACAGCATCTGGATATCCTATCCGGGAGCCACCAGTTACCAGTGGTATGCAGATGATGTGCTTATACCAGGTGCTACGGATTCTTTATACGTGATCACTGTACCCGGTTTGTTTTACAGTTGCCAAATGGCTACTTCGGGTGGATGTACATTAAGCTCGCGCCTATATTTCCCCGCTACAGGAATTGGCGAAGTTGGCTACATACGCTCCGTAGCACTTGCACCCAATCCTACCAAAGAAAAATTTTTGCTGAACATTGACAGTAACCAGGTTAAAACAACTACCGTGTTGTTCACCGACCTTACAGGGCGACCCCTGCTAAACGAAACAGTTCATTTAAAAACAGGCAACAATGCGTTTGAATATTCAACTAATGCTCTCAGCAAAGGAATCTATTTTGTAAAGGTGGGAGAAGGAAATTCTGCGATGACGAAAAAATTAATTGTGCAGTGATCTGTATATGTATGCTATGCTAAAAAAATTTCAAACCACGATATGGTTGATCACATGCGGTGTAATACTCAAGTCATTGCCTTCAAGTGCCACTCATCTTGCTGGCGGAGAGATAACATGCAAATGTTTAAACGGAGGCATGTACAAGATCCAGCTTAAAGTTTTCGGGCCTTGCGTTCCATCATCTTTAGAAGAGGTTCCTTATGCACTTTTTTTTAATGATCTAACAGTTGGCAAGGTTATAGGAGAAAGAAAACTAATTGAGGCATGCGACAATTACATTCCATATTCTTCAGTCCATCTGAGTGCCGGAATGCACATGGTAAATGTTGGAGACGAGAAATCTTTTGTTACTAAAAAACTGATCATCCAATAACAAAATCAATGAGTCAGCAATCTCTCTTGCACCGCATCAAATTTCTTTACGCTATCGTTTTTTCATTCCTTTCCATGCAGGCAAATGCTAGCCACTGTTTTGGCGGACAAATTACCTGGGAGTGTTTAAGCAACGGACAGTATCAGTTTGAAGCAAGGGTTTACATCAACTGCGATAACGGACAATTCACGCAACTGGGATCTATTGATGTGTTTGGCCATCCAACGGTATGCTACATTCAATTTAACCTGGCACTTTCACAGGTTAATGACCTAAGCCCTACCAACTGCGGCATTGCATGCAACAGCGGAGCAGGATCAGGTGCCGTGAGAGAATACGTTTATAGAACCAATCCTGTTACCCTTCCAGGAACACCTCCGCCATCTGGATGGGTGTTTTACGTTTACGACTCCTTTATTATTTCTTCCTTAAATCACAACGGGCAAATTCCGGCTGCCATTATTAAATCGGTGATGTATCCTGGAGCTACTTCGAGTAATCCCTGTTATGACAGCTCTCCTTTTTTTATCGAAAAACCTATCAATTATTTCTGCATTGGGCAAAACACTTCCATATCGCACAATGCTTTTGATGCAGATAACGATTCGCTTGCCTACGAGTGGGAAAACCTGATTGATCCTTCAAGCTCATCCCCAAACTGTAGTACCTTGGTTACTCCCATCAGCCCTTATGCACCGGCACCATACAGTTTGCAAAACCCTTTTCCGGGCCATCCTTTGTTAAACACAACAAATGGCAATGTGAGTTTTAACGTTCCATCCTCTTTTGCCACTATTGGCGGCTTTTCTACCTGTATTAAAGTAACATCCTACAGGCAAAGTGTTAAGCTCAGCGAAGTTTACCGCACCTGGGGATTTTACTTAGTTAACAACTGCTTAGTGCAAGGTACTGCACCCAATAACATTAATTTACCGCCTAACGCATCCATGCCGTTTTCAAACATCACCAGTAACGATACAACTATTATTGCCTGTGACACCATACGCTTTAATTTAACAACAACAGATATCCAAGCCAATTTGCCACCGGGCGGATCGCAAACCATCACTTTGTCTGCAACAGGCGTTGCCCTAAGCAATCCTACCAACTCTTCTTTCGGGTGTAACAATCCTCCTTGTGCCGAACTTAATAAAGCGCTACCTGCAACCGCTACATTTGTCAACTCAGTAAGTTTTAGCTGGCCGACAGAAGCTGACTTGTTAGACACTGTTCCTGTTTGCAACGGTACCCCTTTTAAAACCTACTACTTTGTTTTTAAGGCCACCGATAACTTTTGTCCAACGCCTGCATCTGCTTATTCCACCATTGGCATAACCATTACACGCCCTCCTGTTACACAACTCAACAGCAGCGTGTGGGTAAGTTCACGCAATGCATTATCATACCAATGGTATTTAAATTGCACACCCATTGCCGGTGCTACCGATTCGCTTTACAACTTTACTTCAAACGGAAGTTACTCTTGCCTCATTCAAACAAAAAATGGCTGCCCATTATTTTCACAATGGAAATATTTGGTTTACACAGGAATTAGCGATACTAATGAAGAACTATCGTTCAGCATTACACCCAATCCTGCAAGCAATAAATTTACGTTACAAATTACATCGGCTACATCAAAAAACACCACTGTTACCTTTACCGATGTTTTAGGACGAACCATGCATTCGCAAAGTGTATTTCTTAAAACTAGCACAAACACTATATTTTTCGATATTAAAAAGTTATCTCCGGGTGTTTATTTTGTAAAAGTTGACGGGAAAAATAAAACGTTGCGTATGGTTGTTGAGGGATATAAATAATTTATTCAGGTACAATAGCAAAGCTGCTTTAACCTCTAAACATAATATTCACGAAGGATTTAATCAGCACAACCACATTCTCATGAACCACATTCTACGTCCCTGGAACGGAAAAGACCTTAATAACTTGGTAAAACATGCCAACAATATTAACATTGCCAAATTTCTGACCGATGAATTTCCTTATCCTTACACTACTGAAAAGGGAAAGCAGTTTATTGCCTATGCATGTAATGCAAACCCTACACATATTTTTGCAATAGAAGTAAATGGCGAGGCTGCAGGAGGAATAGGCATTCATCAACAACATGGTATCATGCGCAAAAATGCTGAACTGGGATATTGGCTGAGTGAAACTTATTGGGGAAATGGAATTATTTCTAAAGCCATCCTCCAAATGGTGGAATATGGTTTTAAAACTTTTGACATTACCCGTATTTATGCAAGACCGTTTGGAAACAACATAGCATCAAAACGTGTGCTTGAAAAAGCAGGGTTTAAACTTGAGGCATGCATTAAAGATGGCATCATTAAAAACAATGAAATACAGGATGAGCTAATTTACGCTGTCAGAAAAACTGAGGGGTAAGGAGAATTTGTGTTACCCCAAAAG
>JAYTNW010000265.1:0-3364 GCA_043748115.1 Bacteroidota bacterium
TAACCCAAACTCTTTTACAACTGATTACTGTAGCATAGCAAACGGGTTTGTTGCGTTACCATTACCACATGGTAACCTGATATTGCCATATCCAAACCAGCCCACTAAATATGTTTTATTCCATCAAACAGGTAATTATAATGCAAATTTAGCTTCAACTGAAATTTATTACTCAGAAATTGATTTGTCTTTAAACGGTGGATTAGGTGCAGTAACAGCAAAAAATCAAGTTGTTATTAATGATCAATTCGCATGGGGTATTTCAGCCTGTAAACATGCCAATGGCAGAGATTGGTGGATAATTGCAATCAAAGATAACAGTACCATCATTCATAAAATTCTCCTGGACTCTTCTGGAGTCTCATACCAAGGATCACAAAATGTAGGTTTTCCAATACCTTTACCTGGTAATGCTGGGCAACCAACTTTTTCGCCAGATGGTGAAAAATTCGTATATTCGACTGGCCAAGGTGGAAGTAGTCCTTTTCACGATGTAAGACTGTTTAATTTTGACCGATGTAATGGAAGTTTTACTGGGTTAGAATACCTTGCCATTAACGATACTTCTACAGGCTTTGGACTTGCTTTTTCGTCAAATTCTAAATATCTGTATCACTCATCTTATCAGAGAATTTATCAGGTAAATACTGATACAAGTAATATTGCAGCAAGTATGCAAATTGTTGCTGTTAATGATGGTTACTACTCTCCATACTTTCCTTTGCAAACAGATTTTTGGCTTATGTACCTTGCCGCCAATGGTAAAATTTATATTTCTCCTGGTAATGGTGTAGTAGATTTACATGTAATTAATTCTCCCGACAGCGCAGGCTTAGCTTGTGATGTTCAACAACATAGCTTGCACTTGCCGTGTTACTCATTTAGAAGTAATGTTAACCACCCTAATTATTATTTAGGCTGTGATACTACGGGTGGTTGCCCGTGCCTTACTACTGGCATTAATGAATTGAGTGCTTTTGATTTCAAGTTTTCTGTTTCTCCAAACCCAACTAACGGCAACATCAAAATAATGTATTTGCTCCCTCAAAATAGTAAAGGTGTTCTTGAGATTCATGATGTTACTGGTAAAAAAGTTTTTTCATACAACTTGCCACAATGGAGCACATTGCAGAATTTTGATTTGCGGTTTTTGAGTGGTGGTGTTTACAGTTGTGTAATTACATCAGCAAATGTAAGGGTAAGTAAAAAAATTGCAATTATTAAAAACTAAGTTACCACACTTACAAAACGTAACAAATTAAACCCGATGGAGCAGAAAGCCCGCAGTGGGGAAGGTATGGCGCTGTCGGACTTGGCAGCGAGAGCGGGATCTGAGCCGCCAGATAACCCACCCTTTGTTTTCAAAAAATAAGTTACTTTTGTGTTGGTTCACACCCTAAGGTTTTTAAACTAATTTTTAAATATATTTTTATATGTCAACATTAATTGATTCTGTAAAATCCTATTTAACCGCTGAATTGATAGGAAAAGTGGCCGGAACTCTGGGAGAGAGTGAAAACGGCATCAGCAAAGCAAGTTCCGGATTGGTGGCCTCCATTTTAGGCGGCCTGCTCAGTAAGTCGGGCGACTCCGGGATAATGAACACCATTTTTTCGCTTTTGAAAGATGGAAAAACAACCTCTGTTTTGGGAGATTTGGGGGCATTGATAGGACAGGGTAACCTTGCGCACAACGACCCTAAGGATGTTGCCGGAAAATTTATTGGTACGCTGTTTGGCAGCAAGGTGCCGGATTTGATTAATGGTGTTGCATCCTATGCAGGCATCAAAAACACATCGGCATCGTCATTACTGGGCATGATAGGCCCATTGGTGATGGGTGTGCTGGGCAAAAAGATTGCTTCCGGTGGACTCAACCTGTCTGCACTAACGGGTTTGTTGTCATCAGAAAAAAGCAGCATCACTTCGTTAATTCCAGCAGGGTTGGGATCTGCACTTGGTGTGAGTTCACTAATGGGGCAGGGACAAAACCATTCTTACACCAAGGAACAGTCATCAGACAGACCAGCATGGTTGTGGCCACTTTTACTGGGTTTAGCGGCCTTATTAACCTTTATGGTGTGGAAGGGATGTAAAAAGACAGATATGCCTGAGGTTCCCGTGGTAAATTTAGACAGTGTGGCCCAGCGTGCAGAAGATGTTGTGGATGATGCTGCTTCCGTGGTAACAGGTTATGTTCATAAGCTGCGTTCGGGATTTGAAATTAAAGGTAATGCCGATGGAATTGAGAATTTGCTGATTGGTTTTGTAGATAGCGATAAGGCCATAGATAAAACCACGTGGTTTAATTTTGATCGTTTAACATTTAAAACAGGAAGCGATGAGCTGGACATGGAGAGATCGAAAGATCAGTTGAACAACATCTATGAAATATTAAAGGAGTTTCCAACGCTGAAATTAAAGATTGGCGGTTACACGGACAATACCGGCAAGGAAGATGAAAACATGAAATTGTCGCAACGCAGAGCGGAAGCAGTGGTGTCAGCCTTAACGGGAATGGGTATTGATAAAACGAGATTGGAACCAGAAGGATATGGATCACAACATCCAGTAGCGTCAAACGACACGGAGGAAGGCCGTGCACAAAACCGAAGAATAGCGGTTCGCGTGATTGAAAAATAATAAGAGGAGTTAAGTAATGATAACGGCTGCTTTGCAAGAAAGGCAGCCGTTGTTTTTTTACACCTTATTACTGAATGGACTGAATGGCGTAAACAGTTTGAGTTAGTGTGGCCGAACTACCCACGCTTAACCCCGTTAAAACTTTGCCCAATGGAGATGCAGGTGAGAGTACAATGATGCTTTGATCGCCCACACTTATTTTTCCGATTGCGACAGCAAGATATAGGTAGCCTTTATCTGTATTAATGAGTGTGCCGTGTACAATGACGGATGGCTTTGCGTTAAGATTTATTTTTTGGAGCGCTGCATTTTGATTTTGCAGTTCAGTGAGTTGCAGCGACAGTTTTTGTTGCTCTGCCTGAAGCATTGCTCTTGCTGTTTCATGCTTATCGCCAGCGGAGCTTTTTGCATCGGTTTCTCCACCTTTTACGAGGTCTGTAATTGCATTTTGTATGAATTCAATTTTTTCAGCTATAACCTCCAGGCATTTATGATGGACATCAGCTTTTTTTAACATGCGTTGTTGTTCTGTTTTCGTGAGAAGGTTTTTCTCCACGTTTGTAAGTGATGAGTCCGTTGAGGAAGTTGCGCAGTACTTGGTCGCCACAGGGCCTGTAGTTAGGATGATCGTCCTTGCGGAACAATGCACTTAACTCACTTTTGGTTATTTCAAAATCAGAGAGCTTAAGGATGTGGATAATGTCATCATCTTTAAGGTTGAG
>JAYTNW010000266.1:0-3633 GCA_043748115.1 Bacteroidota bacterium
ACTTCACTCATCCTGTTATATTTGTCCTTTCAATTAGTAAGTTATGCATTACAAGTTTTCGCTACCAAATCCGGGCAGCCACTATATACACATTGAATTTGCCATTGATGTGACAGATAAGGAGTTCACCTTTGTGAAGCTGCCTGCATGGCGCCCGGGAAGGTATGAGCTGGGAAATTTCGCAAAAAACATTCAGCACTTCAAACCTTATGATGAGACAGGGAATGAACTTGCCTTTAATAAAACAACGAAGGATTGCTGGCAAGTTGAAACAAAAAATTCGAAGCAACTCATCATTAAATATAAATATTTTGCCAACCAACTTGATGCCGGAGCTTGTTATGCAGATGCGACACAGCTTTACATCAATCCAGTGCATTGTTGTGTTTATGTTGATAATAAGTCAAATGAAAAATGTGTTTTGGAATTTCAGGTTGACAAATCATTTAAGGTTGCAACTTCACTTCGTAAAACTGCCTCGTTAACTTTTGAGGCTATTAATTTTAATGAATTGGTGGATAGCCCCTGTATCTGTTCCCCAAGTTTAAAACATTTGCAATACGAGTCTGGCAATGTGGCATTTCATATTTGGATTCAAGGCGACTTTATTCCTGAAGAAAATAAATTGGTAAATGATTTTAGGTCGTTTACTGATGTGCAATTGTCGGCAATGGGAAGTTTTCCTTTTGATGAATATCATTTTCTTATTCAAGCCACGCCTCATGCTTTTTACCATGGTGTTGAACATTTAAAAAACACAGTGTTGGCTATCGGGCCTGCAGTTAGCTTGCATAGAAAAGATTTGTACAATGAACTTTTAGGGGTAGCATCGCATGAGCTGTTTCATGCATGGAATATAAAAACTATCCGACCTGTTGAAATGATGCCCTATGATTACACAAAAGAAAATTATGCTGAAACGGGTTATGTATATGAAGGCATTACTACCTATTATGGGGATTTGTTTTTAAAACAATGTGGATTTTTTACAGATGCCGAATACCTGAATGAAATTTCTATACGCATTAATAAACATTTAAATAACGAAGGCAGATTTAACCACTCTGTAGCGCAATCAAGTTTTGATACTTGGTTAGATGGGTACGTGCCTGGAGTGCCGGGGCGCAAAACATCTATTTATGATGAGGGTTCGCTAATAGCCTTAATGCTTGATTTCCTAATTAGAAAAGATTCATCTCTAAAATATTCATTAGATGATGTTATGAAAAAACTATATGAGGATTTTGGAAAAACGGGAATCGGATATTCAAGTGTGGATTTTCAAAGCGTTGCTGAATTTTTTATGGGAAGAAGCCTGAAGGATTTTTTTGAGGGCATTGTGTACAAAGCGGTCAGCTATCGTTCGCTTTTTGAAGAACTGATTTCATTTGCCGGTTTATCGTTGGAAGAAAGATTTTCACCCAAAATGAATGAACGTTTTTTGGGGTTTGTTTTAGAAGAGGCTCCTGCCTTGCCTAAAGTGTTGAGCATAGCTACTACTTCGCCAGCATTTGAAACAGGCCTTTCTTTAGGTGATGAGCTGATATCAGTTAATGGCTATAAAGCGGATAGGCGATTGGATGATATTCTTAAGTTAAATAAGAAGGAGGTGATTGAGGTAGATGTTTTTTCACAGCAAAAGCAAAAGACGCTTCAAATGAGACGTGGTGACAAATCTTATTTTTCAATATATTCTATAAAAAATTATGAAAAAAAATCAGCAGAGCAAGAAAAATTTTATAATAGCTGGTTGCGAAAAGGGAAGTAAAAATTCTTGGAAATTCCAAGACGTTTCTTGCCCTGCTGAAATGATTTAATTTTTTACCAATTTAACAATTCTGTTATCTGTGGAGGATGATGCGCGTAGGAAATACAATCCTGCCGATAGCCCTGCAGTTGGTATTTCATTTTGTACAGCAGTCATTATTTTATGGTAAATAATTTGACCGCTTGCATTTGTTAACGTTATCTGAACTTCTTCGTTAGCGTTTAATTGAAGTTGAATTTTATCCTTGAAAGGATTTGGCGATATATTTACATTTCCGTTAGTTGCCGGCATATAAATCTCTTTAGTATCAGAATAGGTATAGGTTCCGTCAAAATCTGTTTGTTTTAAGCGGTAGTAATTCTTGTACTTCAAAGGATTTTCGTCCCAAGTCAAATAAAATAAAATACTGTTGCTACTTCCTGCGCCATCTACTTTGTCAATAGATTCAAAAGTTAACCCATCAGCCGATCGTTCTATGGTGAAGTAGTCGTTGTTTCTTTCAGTGGCTGTTGACCATTCCAATTTTACGTTGTCCTCAACAACGGTGGCGTTAAAAGATAAAAGTTCGACTGGTAAAGGATTTCCACCTGTTCTTGTGGCTAATGTTAATGGCCCGTAGGTGGTTAAAATAGTTGATGGGTTAATAGTCCCGTCAGCTGCTGTACCCGATAAGGCAGATGCTCCAAGGTCAGCCCAAAAGGAACCATTCCACCCGGCAACAACCAAAGACGACTGATCCAAAACACCGCTACAGCCGTTGCCGGTATCAAAGTTGCGGTAACTTAATGTTGCAACAGTATTATCTGAGAGCGAAGTTTTGTTAAGTGTCCAATACTCGCAGTAACTAATGTGGTGCAATGTTAAATCTTTATTATGCCCAATAGCATGTGGGTCGCTTTCAAAATATTGAGCGGTGTAATTGTTGTTTGTATTAGTGGTAGCTCCAATACCCAACCTGCGATAATAACCATTGTTACCAATAGGGAACATAAAAGCGGTGTTACCCACCTTTCTGCACGGCCCATCCACAAATGCATTGTCACTTACGTTTGAAACGGAAGATCCTGATATCATGGTAATAATATTTGTAGGGCTGCTCACAATGTTGCCATTTAGTAATGACAGGTCAAGTGAAACGTTTATGGATTTGTTCAAGGTTATTTCACTTGTCATATTGTTGGTGGTAAGCCTTGCAAAAACCGGAATAGCGCTGGTGCCAAGGTCATTAATACTTTGAGGTGTGGTGCCATCAAACAAAACGCGGCCATTCGTGTACTGCGCAAACGTTATTACCGTTGGAGAATTAATGTATATATTCCCTGCATAAGTTGACGTTGCTCCATAAGCTGGTTGATTGAGACCAGTGCCGGTTTTAATGTATGTTGCATTGGCGTTAAAATCGTCTCCCAGGTTGTTTCCTGTAATAAATGCTAATGTTCCGCTATTGGCAATGGTAGTGTTGCCATTGAAGGTATTTCCTCCGTAGGAGTTGTCATTTACGCCACCTGTTTTTTCAAGATATGCGGTGGCATGGTAAACCGTTGTTCTTGTGTCAATTTGTGGTGATTTAAATATAACGTCAGCATTCCATTGCGAGTCGTAATTGGAAAGTAGTGAGGTGCCTGTTAAAGTAAGTGCAATGTTTCCGGTACCCAATTGAGTAAACCTTCTGAACAAAAGAGTGCCTGCAATGAAGCCTCCTGGTCCTACAGTAACTGTTTTTCCCGAAGCCAAGGTTCCGGTTCCTGACCCACTTTGGCCAAACAAAATACCACGTGACAACGATGTTGTACTTTCAAGTATTATATTTTGATTGTAAAGATTAGCACCGGAATGATTGGCAAAAACCTGCGAATTGGTGGCTG